>CAILWW010000090.1 GCA_903838035.1 uncultured Actinomycetes bacterium
ATCCCAACATCTAAAGTCGAGACCGTTCACCCCCATGATTGCGCTTGAACTTTCGCTCAAGTCTCCTACGGGTATTCCGTGGTTAAGCATCATTTCCATATGTAGTTGTATGTATTGAACGCCCTAATGGTAAGGGTTATTCCCAGAAAGTGATAACTCCCGAATTGGAATGAAGGAATTACTTAACGTGACTTAGCTTTTCCTCGAAACGACGCTCTGGATATTTCAGTGACTAGCATTAAAATCGAGCCCTCTCACTTAGGAGTTCTTGCCAGAATTCCTTCGTGAAAGCTCGCGAGCAACTTCGCGAGTCGCCTGCTGCTCCATGAGGGCGGCCCGCTTGTCATGAGACTTCTTCCCCTTTGCCAAAGCAAGCTCAATCTTTGCCTTGCCATCCTTGAAGTAAAGCGAAAGCGGAACCAGAGTAAGACCACCCTGCTTCGTTAAAGCCTCAAGCTTGGCAATCTCCTTCTTATGCAACAAGAGCTTACGTTCCCGACGTGGTGTGTGGTTATTCCATGTTCCTTCGGTGTACTCAGGGATATGCACTCCGCTGAGCCACATCTCTCCCTTATTCACCATCGCAAAGCCATCAATAAGTGAGGCACGACCGGCACGAAGTGATTTCACTTCGGTTCCAGAGAGGACGATTCCACACTCATAGACATCTTCAATGGAGTAGTCATGACGCGCTTTTTTGTTTTGAGCAATAATTTTTTTGCCCAGCTCTTTTACCATCGTGACTACCTCCATTCTTGAGTGAATTATTCGTAGGCTAAATGCCCCGTTGAATAACTAGAGGCTAAGGGTACTAGTTACTTACAGACAACAGTGTCTCTCCTAATAAAACCTTGTGGCTGAAGCACTTTGGCGCATAATTACATATCTATATTTGATGTATTCGCTCCTAGTCAGGAGCATGAATGCGCTATTACTTACTTGAATTTCCCTTACCCGTATCAAGCGCCGCAAGTCCGCCTAGTACCTGAAGAGCCTTGGAGATCTCTTGATCTTCAGAAACGAGCAAGTCTGGAGTGATTCCTACCTGGTCGATGATTTGGCCAGATGGAGTTCGGTACTTTCCGACGGTAATTTCAATCTTAGAGCCATCAAATAAAGTAGAAATCTCTTGAACCGTTCCTTTGCCATATGAATTTTCACCAAGTATCACGGATCGATTTCTATCTTGCAGCGCTCCTGTTAAGACTTCGGCTGCACTTGCCGTAGAGCGATTAATCAAGACAGTCATAGGAGCTAAATCTGGAGAAGTGTTGTTCGAAGTAAGAACGACATCTGATTGATTACGACGTGAGTAAGAAACGATGGGACCTTCACTCAGAAATTGAGATGCGACAGATGAAGCCTGATCAATCAATCCGCCAGGATTATCTCGGAGGTCGAGTATCACGCCTTTGCTGTGTGGATACTTATAGAGAGCGCGAGCCACTTCGCTGGAAACTGAACTAGAAAAGGCAGATATTTGGATATAGACAATCTTTGGTGCAATTTGGGTTGCAATTACATCTCCGTTGAGGACGGCTGCTCTTTGAACGGAAACTCTTCCTGGATTTTGATTTCGTTCAAAATCAATGGTTACTTGCGTGCCGGGTTCTCCGCGAAGTGCACCAACTGCGGTTGCAACAGATACGCCATTCATTGATTGGCCGTTAATTTTATTTATTACATCAAGAGTCTTAAGTCCCACTGACGCCGCGGGAGATTTAGGCTGCACACTTGAAATTTCGATGGCGCCTGAACGATTCTTTCGAAGCCATAATCCGATTCCACTAAAGCGGCCAGCCAGAGTACGAGTGAACTCCTGGGCACTCTTTGTCGGGAAATAGTTCGCCCATTGATCGCCAGTTGACTTGAGGATCGCTTCAATCGCAGCGCGTTCCAACTCAGACTTATTGAGTTTCTTGGAATCATGCATGAGAACTTGCGAAATGGAATCGTCAATCACACTTTTGTTGGATGAACGGCCTACAAGATTTCCAACGAAGAAAGCGAGGATTACGGCCAGAGCAATCGTGCCCGCAAGCACGGTCTTGCGATTTTCAGTGAGAAACTCTGGCCGGCGCATTGGCCAATTCTTACACGGAATTTATAACTGCTCTAATCCGTGCGCAATCGAAGCCTGATTAAACGTCGAGGTCAGGAAACTGCGAGCAATACTTTGGAAGTCGTTGGCCTCGTGATTAAACGTCTAGGTGGCGACGTCTTTTCATTCAATTCGGGTCAGCGGATGTGCCGACTATACGTCTAGGTGGCGACGAAGTGTGAAGACCGAAGCGATAGAGGAAACGACAAAACCCGTTAGCAATAGATAGGCCGATGAAGTCCAGACATCTGTCCACGTAAAGAATCGTGTGAAGGATAGAAGTGGTGCAACCTTTGCATCAATAAGTGCCTTAAATCCTGCCAGCAATCCAACTGAAACACCCCAACCAATAATGGTGGAGACGATACCTTCGAGAAGGAATGGAAGTTGGATCGAGAATGATGAAGCACCAACAAGCTTCATTACACCGGTTTCACGACGACGGTTGAAAGCCGCAACTCGAAGGGTGTTGGAGATGAGAAGCGCTGCCGTGAGAACAGATGCAATTCCAATCAAAAGTGCGCCATCACGGAGGACGCCAAGAAGTTTGAAGAACTTATCGAGGATTGCGTGCTGATCCTGCACTGAATCCACACCTGGTCGACCAGAGAAGGCGCTTTGAATTACCGGAAATTTAGTTGGATCTTTCAACTTGATTCTAAAAGATTGTGGCAGCTGATCCTGGGTTACGTTTTGTGCGATTGCCGAACCTTTGAATTGTTGCTGGAAATGAGTGTATGCCATTGCTTGAGATTCGAAGTAAACCTTGTCGACAACAGGTAGGGCCTGGATATCAGATTGAATAGAAGCAATCTGCGCAGGAGTCACTGGACCAGCCGCACACGATGGGGATTCGGAAAGTGAGTCACAGAGGAATACGGAAACTTGAATCTTGTCGTACCAATAATCCTTCATCACGCGTACTTGGGAGTTTGCAAGTAAACCAATTCCAAGAACGGTCAAAGAGATAGCTACAGTGATTAAGACGGCAAATGTCATTGTCATATTGCGGCGAAGACCAATCTTGACTTCACCCATTACAAAGCGAGCGCGCATTGACCTATCCCCTAACCCATGAATAATTACTTCGAACCGCGGCGGACGCAGTAAATATCGCCACTTTGCTTTTCCGAATATCTATAAAGCTGACCTGAGTATCCATAAAATTATCCCGAATATCCGTAAACACCGCGAACCTGATCGCGGACCACGTGACCGCCCTCAAGTTCAATAACTCGCTTGCGCATTTGATCCACGATTGTTGAATCGTGAGTCGCCATTAGAACTGTTGTTCCTTCGCGATTAATTCTGTCGAGCAGTTTCATGATGCCCACGCTATTTGCTGGGTCCAAGTTTCCGGTCGGTTCATCTGCAATAAGAATGGTCGGACGAGAGACATACGCACGAGCAATTGCAACGCGCTGTTGCTCACCACCGGAAAGCTCGGAAGGCTTGCGGTCAGCCTTAGCTTCAAGGCCAACCAACTCAAGAATCTCTGGAATCTCACGGTCAATTTCCTTTTGGGAATAACCGAGAACATGAAGTGTGAATGCGACGTTCTCTGCCACGGTTTTATTAGGAAGGAGGCGGAAATCCTGGAAAACAGTTCCAACTTGGCGACGAAGCTCGGGAACCTTGTGTTTTGGCAATGTATTCAAGTCCTTGCCGGCCACGATGATGCTTCCTGTGGTTGGGCGCTCTTCTTTAAGGATTAGGCGTAGGAAAGTGGATTTACCTGAACCGGAGAGTCCAACAAGGAATACGAACTCGCCTTTGAGGATTTCCAAGTTAACGCTATCCAAGGCAGGACGTTCCTGCTTCGGATAGATCTTGGTGACGTTCTCAAAGCGAATCACATGCACTCCAGGGTCAGCCGATAATTCGGTCAGTCAGTGGTTCAGCGAACCGATGGTCAGGTAAGAGTCCGAAGCGGCCTCTTCTGGGCGTCAGTTTAGGCAATATGGCGGCCATAAAAGGGGAAATACGCGCACCTGAGACTGAATTTAATGCTGATTTACGCGCACCTGAGACTGAATTTAATGCTGATTTACGCGCACCTGAGACTGAATTTAAT
>CAILWW010000091.1 GCA_903838035.1 uncultured Actinomycetes bacterium
CAGAGCGGAAGAAGAAATCTTCCACTCTGACTCATATTGAATAAATAGAGTTATTTATCTTTCTCCTGCGCACGGAGAGCCCGCTCTAAGCCCTCCTTAGCCTCATTCACAAAGCGACGCAAAGCTGCAGGTGCATCCTTGCCTTCACCATTGAGAAAAGACTCGGTCTTCTTTACGGTCTCAGCAGTAGTGACTGAAATCGGATACATCATCTCTGCAAAAGTACTTCCGGTTTCAAAGCCTTGGCTCCATGCCGGAATAAGTTCTGCGAAGTAGGAATCTACAAACTCTGCAATTAAATTGCGATGCGAGATGGATTGAAAACCAGTGATGCTTTTGGCGCGAATCGAGTTGCCGGTTGCAGGATCGATAATGATCTTCCACGCAGCCTTCTTCGCATCCAAGTTGGGAATTGTGGCTAACGCTTGTGCGTAAGACTCTTCACCAGTCTTGGTTTTATCGCGAGCGAGTTCTGCGTCGAGTTCAGTCTTGCCAAAGATACCGAGGTCAGTCAGCGCGATAACGAAGAACCAACGAAGGTCGGCATCTACTTTTAGTCCAGGAAGTTTTCCGTCGAGAAGGGCTTTGATGCGCTCGATATGTTCTGGCGAGGTTGCAAAGGAGGTAAACATCTTTGCAAATTGAAGTTGGTGATCACTGCCGGCTTCGGCGCTTGCCAACAAGCCAGCAAGTGCATCGGCTAGTTTTGAACGCAGGGCATCGCGCTTTGCTGGGTTGGCATAGAGCTCAACGGTCGTGACGAGTTGGAAACCAAGTCCGGTAACCGTGGTTACCTCGCTTTCACCAGCAAGTCCGGCAATAGCGATATCTACAAAGTCGCTGGCAGAAATTTCGGCATCACGAGCCATATCCCAGGCTGCAGACCAGCACAAGGAGCGAGTGAGGGAGTCGCTAATCCTTCCAAGATCCTTTTTCAAGGTTTGGATAGAACGCTCATCGAAGCGAATCTTTGCGTACGTCAGATCGCCATCGTTGATTAGCAATAGATCCGCAACCTTTTCACCGGCAAGTGCAGGAACATTTGTGAGCGCGCCTTCGATATCTAGTTCAACGCTCTTACGGAGTTTGATTTCACCGTTGACGTTGTCATACAAGCCAACAGCTAGGCGGTGTGGTCGGAGTTCTTTTGAGCCGACTGGAACAAGCGGCGCCTCCTGCACAATTGAGACTGACTTATAGGAGTCGCCATCAATCTCGAGAGCTGGGCGAAGCGTATTGACTCCGGCAGTCAAGAGCCAGGTATCAACCCAAGGCTTAAGCGAGCGACCGCTGGTTGCTTCGAACTCGGTGAGCAAGTCATTGAGTGTGGTGTTCTTAAATGCATGCTTATCGAAATAAGTCTTTAGCCCCTTGATGAAATTATCGCGACCAACATAGGCAAAGAGTTGGCGAAGAACAGAGGCGCCCTTTGCATAGGAGATCATGTCAAAGTTGGCATTGACTGCTTCTAGATCAACCATATCTGTAGCAATTGGGTGAGTAGTGGAAAGTTGATCCTGGCGATATCCAGCGTTCTTGCGAGAGGCGTTGAAGTTAGTCCAGCCGTTGGAGAAATCGGTTCCCTCATCGAGTGCGAGGTACGAAGACCATTCAGCGAATGATTCGTTGAGCCACAAATCATCCCACCACTTCATCGTCGCCATATTTCCAAACCACATGTGAGCCATCTCGTGGAGGATGGTGCTGGCGCGGAAGTTGTATTGGCGCTCGGTGACCTTGGAGCGGAAGATAAACATCTCTTCGCGCCAAGTGACGGCGCCAGAGTTCTCCATCGCGCCCCAGTTGAAGTCAACTACTGCAATCTGGTCGTACTTCTCAAACGGATAGGCAAGGCCAAAGACCTTTTCAAAGTAATCAAAACCTTGTTCAGTTATTTTGAAAATATTTTCGGCATCAACATGCTCAAAGAGTGAAGCGCGTGCGTAGATACCCATAGGAATCGTTTTGCTGCCCACATAATCTTTATGGACATGCTTGTAAGGGCCCGCGACTAGAACCGCGATATAGGTAGGAATGACTGGAGTGGGAAGAAATGACCAAGTTTTCTTACCATCAGATTCCGTAACGCCCTTGACGTTGCTGTTGGAGATCACTTCCCAATGCGCTGGGGCGATGGCGGTTAGTTCAAAGACGGCTTTGAGATCTGGCTGGTCAAAGCAGGGAAACATTCTGCGGTTATAAGCAGTCTCACCTTGAGAATATAGATAGACCTCGTTGTCGGCAGGGTCGATCGAGAGTTGAAGACCTTCGCCCACCTTTGAGTATTCAGCTTCAATTTCAATGATGAGTTCATTTTGTGCAGCGAGGTTCTTGATAAAGACGCTCTCGCCATCAAAGTTTGTTACGTCAACCTGTAGACCGTTTAGGGTTGCCGAAATAATTGACTTACCTACGGCGTCAATGAAGGTCTCATAGCCCGGGGTATTACACGAGAAAGTAACAACGCTCTTGGCGTAGAAGGTTTCATTTCCACGAGTGACATCTAAAGTGACGTTGTACTTATCAACCTTGAGATGGGCGGAACGTTCTGCAGCTTCTGCTCTTGAGATATTTACACCGGGCACGGGCTTCTCCTGTAATTTCGATAGGGCTGAGTCAGCCATTAGGCTCTGGGCTTATCTTACGAGTCTTGTGAGCATGGTGGAGAGGCGGCGATAATGACTAAGTTCACTTCGTACACCGCCTCCCCGGATCGCCCCAGCATCCACTCATTTAAATTGCGTGGGGCGCGCATGACTTTGGCGCAAGAGCGAGCGATGGAAGCTTTCTGGCCCACCTTTGGCATTAACCCTGATACTCCCATTAATCCCCGCGCAATATTTCCTGATGCCAAAGAGGTCATTATGGAGATTGGTACTGGGATGGGGGAGTCGACAGCGCTTATTGCTCGTGACCATCGCGAGAATGGATATTTCGGAGTTGAACTTCACCGTCCTGGCCTAGGTGCGCTCTTGGCAAAAATAAATGAGCTTGGACTTACTAACCTCAGACTTGTAGAAGAAGATGCGCGAGTACTTCTGGCGAAATACACACCTGATCACACTCTTGATGCGGTGCATCTCTATTTTCCAGATCCTTGGCCAAAGACTAAACATAATAAGCGTCGAATTGTGCAAGAGGATTTATTGCCGGTGCTGGCACAGAAGTTAGTTCCTGGCGGATATATCCATATCGCCACTGATTGGTTGCCATATGCAGAGTGGATTCAAGAAGTCTTCGCCAACTCCACGCTCTTTACCGGCGGAGTTATTGAACGTCCTGATTTCAGACCAATTACTAAGTTTGAGGGTCAAGGACTTCGCAAGGGTCATGTTGTGACCGATATGAAGTACTACACCGCTAACTAATTTACTGAGCCGGTCTCTTCGTACTTGGAAATTAAGTTAATGCGGCGCACATGGCGCTCATCGCCCGGAAATGGCGTGGCGATAAAGGTATCGACCAGTTCTAAACAGAACTCTTCCGAATGCATCCGGCCGCCGATAGAGATGACATTGGCATTGTTATGTTCGCGGGCCAGTACTGCTGTCTCTTTTGACCAGACCAAGGCTGCTCGAATTCCATCGACTTTATTCGCAGCAATCTGCTCGCCATTTCCAGAACCGCCGAGAACAATTCCCAGTGAACCAGCTTCTTTTGCTACCGCCTCTGCAGCCGGAATACAGAAGACCGGATAATCATCGAGCGGATCAAAGGTATGTGGCCCGTGGTCTACGACATCGTGGCCGGCCTTGGAGAGGTGGCTGATAATCACGCTCTTAAATTCGAGGCCTGCATGGTCGCTGCCGATATGGATTCTCACGGGTAAATACTCTCATTAACCAGATGTATATCGGCGCAATAAAAAGAGCGACCCTCGCAAATTAATACGTGAGCCGCTCCTTTATTGGGGAAGGGGGAAAGTTCTGTTTAAGCAGAAGCCTTCTTGGTTGCCTTCTTCACTAGCTTTGAAGAAGCAGTGCCGGTTGTGGTTCCTGGAGTTTGAAGAGTTCCGGTTGATCCAGAACCACCCTTCATTCCGCGTCCACCCATCATGCCCTGGGCATCATCACCGCGTGGTCCGCCAACGTTATTAACTTCGTTCGTGGCACGAGCGGTTGAATTTGCCTTAAGTGTGGTTGCTTGTGCAGAAGTTAGCTTTCCAGCTGTGACTGCTGCATCAATTTGTGAATTGTCGTAGGCAACAAGTGCTGCGATCAATCCGGCCGCAGTCTTGCCAGCGCCAGTTGCAATAGTTGCAAGTGACTTTCCAGCTTGACGTGCGGTCTTGAGATCAGCTGCGCTCATTCCGAGGAAGGAGGTGATGACTGCCTGACGTGCTGCGGTGTTTGCACCGAAGCCACCATCAAGTGGTCCCATTCCTTTTCCGCCAGCAAGCGGTGCAGGAACTGCTGCTTTGAGTGCAGCAACGATTGCATCGGATTGTGCTTGAGTAATCGTGCCCTTGGTGACAAGACCTGCTAGTACGGAGTTGAGCATGGCATCTGGTTGTCCCATTACGTGACCTGTATCTGCTTGCGCAGCTGAGATGCCGGTGAACGAACCAACTGATAGTGCGCCTGCGACTGCGAGTGCTGCAATCTTCTTATTTACCTTCATGGTGCTCCATTTCTTTATTTACTGTCCCGAGTAAACCTTTGCTTGTAGGAGATAGAACCCGGACGCCCTCACGTCCGATACCCGTAGATAACTCCCGAATGCTGGGAAGGGTAGCCAGCGAACCTGTGAGCAAGATGTGAATATTTCCCCGCCTATGTGAGGTTGGCGCGCGTTGAAACCACTATCCGTGTAATTCAGACTTGCCCGACTGACCGACCCTCGGTCTAATTCAGCCCGAAAGGCAGCCCATGAAAGCTTGGAAGCCGCTTGCCCATCGTTCCGGAAAATCGTTCTTAATAGCCGCAGTTTTGATCGCCTTCGAACTCATTGGTACGAGCCAATTTGCATTGGCTTCAGGGCGCATCACAAATGTTTCTAACCTAACTCCGAACACGATTCTTCATGGCAGGGGTGCGCCCTCAACATCGCTCGGAAAGATTGGTGATTTTTATATCGATCTTGCTTCGATGAATATGTATGGACCAAAAGAGAAGAGCGGTTGGGCTTCCCCGATTTCATTGAAGGGTCCTGCTGGAACACCCGGTGCATCAATTATTAGCGGATCAAAATCTTCACAAAGCTCTTCGCTAGTTGCTAGTGCCAAAGCTGAGAAGGGAGATAGGGGCGAAGTTGGAGCGGCGGGGCCAGTTGGACCAGCTGGTGCTAAAGGAGATAAGGGTGAAGCTGGAGCTGTGGGGCCACAGGGTTTACAGGGTTTACAGGGTTTACCCGGTACATCAGGTGGAGGTGGCGGTTCGCAAGGACCAGCAGGTGCAACTGGCGCAGTTGGCCCGCAAGGAATTCCGGGAGAGAAAGGAGAGACCGGAAGTGTTGGCTTGCAGGGTATTCAAGGAGCTAAAGGCGAGACAGGCACGGCTACAACTTCTGCCAAATATGG
>CAILWW010000092.1 GCA_903838035.1 uncultured Actinomycetes bacterium
GATTCCTTTAACTAATTCCGTAGCACTTCCTATTTAATAGCCTCCATGAGAGTTGCTGTTGCTGGGTCGGTAGGTCGCGACCATTTGATGACCTTTCCTGGAAAATTTACTGACTCGTTTGTCGAAGGTTCACTCGACAAAGTTTCACTGAGTTTTCTAGTCGATGGGCTGGATATTCATCGAGGCGGAATCGGCGCGAATATTGCCTTCGGAATGGGCGCGCTAGGTCTCAATCCCATACTTATTGCCGCTGTAGGTAAAGATTGGGCTGATTATGACGCCTGGCTTACGCGTCATGGAGTTGATACCGCACATGTAAAAATATCTACTGAGCATTTCACTGCAACATTTACCGTCACAACAGATACCGACCTCAATCAAATTGCATCCTTCTTTCCCGGTGCAATGAGTGAAGCTCGCGAGATAGAGCTCGCTCCGATTATCTCTAAGACCGGAATCTTTGACCTCATCATTATTTCGCCAGATGATCCAGTAGCCATGCTTCGCCATTCCGAGACCGCCCGCACGCTTGGGATTCCCTTTGCGGCAGACCCTTCACAGCAAATGGCTCGTATGAGCGGTGATGAGATTCGCTTGCTGATTGATTCTGCAGATTACCTATTTCTTAACGAATATGAACTTGCCTTGGCGATGCAGAAAACTGGCTGGAGCGATGCCGAGTTATTTAGCAAGGTAAAGGTTCGTATCATCACCCTTGGTTCACAAGGCGCCAAAATTGAAGAGCATGGCAAGGAGACCATTGTTGTTCCAGTACCTAAAGAGCGGGCAAAAATTGATCCGACCGGTGTTGGCGACGCATTTCGCTCCGGCTTCTTGGCCGGCCTATCTTGGGGCTTTGGTCATGAGCGCTGCGCGCAAGTTGGCTCAATGCTCGCTACTTTTTGTATTGAAACAAAAGGCACACAGGAATATCGGTTCGATAAAGCTGAATTCATGCAACGATTTGAAGAGTGTTACGGAAGCGAAGCTAGCGCAGAGGTATCGGCCGTACTCCGGCCCAGACTTATTGGCTAGCCTTTGTAATCTCAAACGTGGCCTCAGAAATTTTCTTACTGGGGTTGCCGGTCATTCTGCTCCAGGCGATGAGATCAGGTTCGGTAGCTGGATCGTCGCTCAAAAGTTGGAAGGTAAAACCCGAATTTTTTCCTTGTAAAAACGCTGCACTTTTGATGATGGGAAGTGGACAGCGCGCGCCTCGGCAATCCAGGATGCTAATTTCCACGGAGCTCGGCCACGCAATCAACTAAGGCGAGTAGAAGCCCATCCACTTCCTCGGGGGTAATCTCATGATGAATAGTCAGTCGAACGTTGCCGTGAGTGAGTCGACCCATTGCGGCCAAGACGTGGCTGGGCTCCATATTTGCTGAAATGCAGGCAGAGCCCGAATTGATTTCAAATCCGCGCCCTCGCATTCTGCGCACCAGTTCTTCGGCTTCGACATAGAGAAAAGAGAAAGAGAGGAGGTGTGGCGAACCGAATTGGCTCTCGCTGGCGAAATCTACCTCCGCAATATTCTCAGCGATGAATCCGCGA
>CAILWW010000093.1 GCA_903838035.1 uncultured Actinomycetes bacterium
TCCCGGTGCAACGACCGCGACCCCTGGCGGGTATGGCGCTATCAAATCGGCGCTGATGCGACCTAGTGCATTGCCTGCTTCAACCATCTCGGTTTCAGCAAAGTAAGCCTCTCGCATAGAGATTCCCCGCTTCGGAACTACTGACCAACTGAGAGATGTGGCAGAGGGTCGTGAGTCCTGATTGAGCTCAAGCAAAATAGGGATTAGCTCGTCAGCGAGCCGAGTGAAATCTTCCGCTCGATCTGCCAAAGTCGCAAGGAATACCACGGTGTCGCGGTCAGCCATCTCTACTCGAATATTGTGCTCTTGCAATCTCTTTTCGATCTCAACGCCAGAAGCGCCTATTTGATTAACCCTCAAAACTATTTTCGAAACGTCAAATCGTCCTGCAGGAAAGTCATTAGAGTTGAGAAATATAGGTAGGTCAAAGTTGGTCTGTACTCGCTCTTTAAAGCTCTTAATGTTATCGAGCATGGTGCCTATGAGTTCTTCGCCGCGCGTTTCTAGCAGTGCGCGACAGCCATCGATAGAAGCGAGGGGAGCGCCCGCCGGTGATGTGGTGTGGCTAATTTCAAAGCTCTGTTCGATGCGGGCAAGATTGAGGTACTTTCCATTAGCAAGCAAGAGAGCCGATGCGCTGTATCCGGGAAGAGCTTTGTGAGTACTGGTGATGAGTGCATCAGCACCAAGTTGGAAGGCGTGCTTGGGAAGATCAGGATGAAAGCCAAAATGCCCACCCCAGGCTGCATCAAGTATTACCGGAATTGAATTCTGATGTGCCAGTTCAATCAGCGCTGGAAGATCGGAGAGGGTGCCGAGATATCCGGGCTCTGTAAGTAGAAGCGCGATTGGCTTTTGATCAATCACCTGTGCAAATTCTTCTACCGAGATTCCAATAGGAACGCCAGTCTTTGATTCAATCTCAGGTGAAAGCCAGATTGGTTCGAGACCTGCAAGAACAAGTGCGCTCAAGATTGATCTATGCGCTGTCCGACTGACAGCGACCTTCTGGCCAGGTTTTCCGAGAGCTAAAACGATGGCTTGATTGGCATGTGTTGAACCGCCGGTGGAGAAACGCGCATAATCTGCGCCCCACAACTTGGCGGCCAGTGATTCGGCGCCCTTGAGAACTTGATGGGTCAGCTTGATCTCATCCAGGCCTCCGTATAGCGGCGTATCGCCATCAACAACTTTGCCAAGTCCAGCATCGAGTAGTGATGCCTTCTGTTTGTGCCCAGGAATTGTGAATGGAGTTCTGACGCTCTCGAAGTAGGAGAGGTAGGCGTCAAGGAGTGGCGCACTTTGACGTAACTCACGGTTGGAATTCACTCCACAAGCCTAACTTGAAGCACGGTAGAGGAGAAATGAGCCTTAGACTTTTCCCATGACAACACTTACAAATCTGCCACAAGAACGTCGGTTGGTGACTGCTATTCCTGGTCCCAAATCACTCGAGGCGCTACAACGCCGCAGCGACGCAACTTCTGGTGGACTAGGTATGTCGATTCCGGTCATCATCGAACGCGCAAGTGATGCCATTCTGCTCGATATCGATGGCAACCAGATTATTGATCTTGGCTCTGGCATCGGTGTGACCACTGTTGGCAATGCAGCAAGCCGCGTTGTGGAAAATGTGATTGAGCAAGTACAAAAATTCACGCATACTTGTTTCACCGTTGCCCCATATATGGGATACATCGAAGTTTGCGAAAAACTCAATGCAATGACCCCCGGAACATTTAAGAAGAAGTCGTTGCTAGTAAATTCTGGTGCCGAAGCGGTAGAGAACGCGGTCAAGATTGCGCGTCACTTTACAAAGCGCCCGGCTGTTGTTGTATTTGAACATAGCTATCACGGTCGCACAAACTTAACGATGGCGCTGACCGCAAAGAACATGCCTTACAAAGAGGGCTTTGGTCCTTTTGCCCCAGAAATTTATCGCGTTCCTATGCCATATCCATTCCGTTGGATGGGTAATCCCGCAACCATCACCGAAGATGCACTAGAGATGGTGATTCATAAGATTGAGAAGGAGATTGGCGCGCACAATGTCGCGGCAATTCTGATCGAGCCAATTCAAGGCGAGGGTGGATTCATTGTTCCGCCAAAGGGATTCCTTCCTGGGCTATCAAAGTTCGCGACTGAAAATGGAATTGTCTTTATCGCAGATGAAGTCCAAACCGGATTTACCCGCACCGGTCATATGTTCGCCGTTGAAGAAGAGGGCGTCGTCCCAGATATCGTTGTGACCGCAAAGGGAATTGCAGGTGGTCTACCACTTGCGGCAGTCACCGGCCGGGCCGAGATTATGGATTCTTCACACGTGGCTGGCTTAGGCGGTACATATGGTGGAAACCCAATTGCATGCGCTGCGGCACTCGGTGCTTTTGAAACAATGGAAGCCGAAAATCTTGTTGCTCGCGCTCGCCATATCGGAGAAATTCTTGGCGGCTCACTCCGCGCGCTAGCTGCAAAGTATCCGGTTATCGGTGAAGTTCGTGGTCGTGGTGCAATGCAAGCAATCGAGCTCGTTATTCCTGGATCTAAAGAGCCAAATTCAGATGCAATGAATAAGGTAATTAAGTATTGCCAGAGCAAGGGAGTACTCTTACTTAATGCTGGTACTTACGGCAACGTCATTCGCTTCTTGCCACCAGTTGTTATTTCAGATGAACTTCTCAAGGATGCCCTAGGCGTTCTGGAAGAAGCTTTCGCCGCTCTCTAAATATTTACGGAGGACCCTTGCCCAGCAAGATAAAAGCTGTAAACGCAGCTGTGGCAAGGGTGTACATCGAAAGTATCGCTATCGCATGGACTCGCTTCTGCTTTCCAAGCCATAAGGCGATCGGAAATAAGAGTGCGAAATCAGGCATCGCATAACGAGGCTTGCACTCAAAGAAATTTTGTGGAGCAAAGGTAAAGAAGAGCGTTAAAGTGGTGAAAACCAAGAGCGGTAGCGGCTGTTTATCCTTAAAGTTTCGATAATAGATATAGGCGATAACTACCAAAGCAACTAGCGCTCCCCAGCCAAAATAAAAATTTTCACCGGTTAGGTGTGCTCTGATCCAGCGTGAAAATTCCACGCCATAATCCAGGGACATGCCCCAATTCTTTTGCACCCAGAAATATCCGAAGGTGCGGTGGGTCTTGGTTCCGACCCACCACATAAATGTTAGAAGGCCAATCGGGGAGATGAGCGCGCCAAGGAATGGTCGCCAATCTTTGAAATCTCGCGTTTTAGCATATTCGTGGAGCGCTGCGATTGCGATTGCTACAACTAGTGCAATACCCAGTGCTCGTGTGGTCCCTGCTAGGCAGGCGAGAAGGCCGGCGCGCAGCCAATGCTTTCGAAGGAGCGCGACGATTGACCAGGCTGCAAATGCAGTAAATATTGATTCGCTGTAAGCCAGCCATTGCACATAACCGGCGGGCATTAGAGCCCACGCGATTACTGCAAATATTGCTACTCGTGGCGAATATAGCCGTTGAGCAATCGTGTAAATTCCAGCAGCTGCGACTAAGGATGCAATTAGATTGATGATCAAACCAGAGGTGTTAATGCTGATATTTGTCAGGCGGTGTATCCAACGTTCGAGCGAAGGAAACAAGGGAAAGAAGGCGTAATCCCATTGGTGGCGATTGGTACTGTTAATTATGACGTGACCATAACCTTCGAGGGCGATGCGTCTAAACCAGGCGGCATCCCATCGAAGCAAGATGGCGTGCGGAGATTTATGGGCCACATAAGCCGAGAAGAAGAAGACGGTAAAGACGAAGGAGCGGATCGCAAGATAGCCGATGAGTGCCTTGCGTAAAGGAGTCTTAACCAGGAAGCTGATGCGGTCCATCA
>CAILWW010000094.1 GCA_903838035.1 uncultured Actinomycetes bacterium
AGACTTTCGACGGATGTGGGGCTCCACTCTTTGCGATTACGGTTTTAGGTTTAGCTAAAGCAATTCATGGCATCACGATTTCCGATGATCCAGTCCACCAGCAAATTGTTTCGGCTTGTCGTCAATATCCAGAGATGGTTGCTGGCGAAGGTCGGATGCCGACTCGGATGATGCAAGCAGTCCCTGGCATGTTTATGAAGGATGGCGCCGAAGCGGTCGACATCAGTTCATTGGCCGATGGTCGTACTCTGGTCTTTAAAATCTCGGATGGATCGGCACGAGCTGCCGGCACGATTATCGAAGCGGCATATAAGGAGTGGGGCGTTACCACGCCTGATGTGAAGGTTAATGTCTATGGTGGAACCAGCATCGTTGGGGGAATACGAGCCACTCTCTAAGCGTTTACACTTATGAGATGAAGCCCCGCATTGCCACCTTGATGGTGCATACCTCCCCGCTTGAACAAGCGGGAGTTGGTGATGCCGGTGGCATGAATGTTTATGTTGTAGAAAATGCGATGAAGATGGCGGCGCAAGGCGTCGAAGTCGATATCTTCACTCGCGCCGCAACTCCCGGACTTCCAGAGTCGGTTGCAATTGCCGATGGTGTGACCGTTCGTCACCTTGAAACTAAAACGCTACAACCACTCTCCAAGGAAGAACTTCCTTCGCAAATCAGTGCGCTCACATCTTCCTTCATGCACTTTGCCGAGAGTAAGCCCACCGATTATTACAACATTTTGCATTCACATTACTGGATCAGCGGACAACTCGGTTGGATGATCTCCGAACGTACCGGGCTTCCACTCGTGCATACGATGCATACGATGGCCAAGGTGAAGAACCTTGCACTAGCTGATGGTGATAAACCAGAACCACTCACTCGAGCAATTGGTGAGGAACAAGTTGTCGCAGCAGCCAGCGCGCTGATTGCTAATACTGATGCCGAAGCCGCATCGCTAGTATCGCTATACAACGCCTGTCCGGATCGAGTTCATGTAGTAACACCGGGGGTTGACCTCCAACGCTTTACACCTGGCACCGGAAAATCTGATGCCCGAAAAGAATTAAATATTGCCCCTGATGCCTTGATGCTCGCATTTGTAGGTCGTATCCAACCTCATAAGGGTCCCGAGGTTTTGATTCGAAGTGTCGCCGAAGCGCTCGTCCACTCGCCATTTCTTCGAGCCAAACTTGCTCTAGTCATCATGGGTGGTGCATCAGGCAGTGGTGCCAGCGAACCTGAGCGTTTGAAGGCACTCGCAAAGTTTCTAGGCGTTGATGATGTTGTGCACTTTATGGACCCCGTCTCTCGCGACCTACTTCCGCTCTGGTACCGCGCAGCTGATTTGGTCTGCGTTCCGAGCTACAGCGAATCCTTTGGACTTGTCGCACTTGAAGCACAGGCATGTGGCACTCCAGTTGTTGCCAGCGCCGTGGGTGGACTTCGCACCGCGGTTGCAGATGGAATATCTGGTTCGCTCGTCGATGGCCATGACCCTAAAGCTTGGTCTGCTGTTATCTCTCGCTTGCTAGCTGAACCTGCCCGCCGATTGCTCTTATCTCTGGGCGCTATTGATCACGCTTCCCACTTTGGCTGGGAGAGAACTGCGCGCAATACTCTCGATGTTTACGATCAAGTTCTCTCCGACCCCAAGCAAATTCCGCTCAGCGTCGTTCAATAACTATGGCTGTATCTCCCATCGCCGTCATTGAGGATTTTCTCGAATCCCACGATATCGATTTCGAGCGACAAGGCGAGAGCACCTACCTTCTGACATTGCCTGGCGAGAAGAAGTTAACCACCCATGTTGCATTGGTACTTGGAGCGCATTCATTAAGCATCAATGCTTTCGTTATTCGTAAACCTGATGAAAATACCGCAGCTGTTCATGAATGGTTATTGCAGAAGAACGCTTCTATGTACTCCGTCGCCTTCGCCATCAATGAGTTAGGCGATATCTATCTGGTTGGTCGATTACCACTTGTGAGTGTGACTGAACAAGAAATTGATCGAGTACTCGGCGCAGTACTCCAATATTCGGATTCCTCATTTAATCCGCTCCTTGAAATGGGTTTTGCATCTGCTATTCGCAGAGAATGGGCTTGGCGTGTAAGCCGAGGTGAATCTCTGGCAAATCTTGCGGCCTTTCAACATTTAATAAGTTAAGCCTTTCCAGTTATTATTACGACATGACATCAAAACTAATCTTGCTCCGCCATGGTGAGAGCGAATGGAACGCCCTCAATCTCTTTACCGGCTGGGTGGATGTTCGACTCTCTGCAAAAGGTGAGAGCGAGGCCAAGCGCGGTGGCGAGCTTCTCAAAGAGCGCGGATTACTTCCTGATGTCGTTCATACATCCTTGCTTCGCCGAGCCATTCATACCTCCCAACTCGCACTGGATATGGCCGATCGTCATTGGATCCCAGTGCGCAGATCTTGGCGCCTCAACGAACGCCATTACGGTGCGCTTCAAGGTAAAGATAAGAAAGAGACGCTGGCGCAATATGGCGAGGAACAGTTCCAATTGTGGCGCCGCTCATTTGATGTTCCACCACCACCGATTGACGATAACGATAAGTATTCGCAGTTCGGCGATCCTCGTTATGCAGAACTTGGAAATGAGTTACCTAAGACCGAATGCCTGAAAGATGTTATTGATCGCATGATTCCTTATTGGGAGAGCGCAATTGTTGATGACCTCAATTCAGGCAAGGTTGTCCTAGTGACCGCACATGGAAACTCGCTGCGGGCATTGGTGAAGCATCTAGATGGAATCTCCGATGTAGATATCGCGGGATTAAATATCCCTACCGGTATTCCATTGCTTTATGAGCTCGACGCTAATTTCATACCAGTGAAAAAGGGTGGCGAGTA
>CAILWW010000095.1 GCA_903838035.1 uncultured Actinomycetes bacterium
AAGGTCGATGGACTGGCGATTAATTTGCTCTACGAAAAAGGCAAGTTGGTACGCGCACTTACTCGCGGCAATGGCGTGACGGGCGAGGATGTCACTCTCAATATCAAGACCATCGCTGCGATTCCACACGAACTTAAAGGAAAGGCAATCCCGGATCTCTTAGAAATTCGCGGTGAAGTCTTCTTTCCGATTAAAGCATTTAATGATTTCAACGATGCGCTCGAAGAAGAAGGTAAAGAGCGCTTTGCCAACCCGCGCAATGCAGCTGCCGGTTCACTTCGACAAAAAGATCCGCGCGTAACCGCCAGTCGGCCGCTCTCCATGGGTGTACACGGAATCGGCGCAGCTCCAGGTGTCAGTATCGATTCCCAGAGCTCGGCTTACGAGATTCTCAAGAGCTGGGGGATGCCCACCAGTACTCGCTACAAAGTAGTGAAGAGTCGTGATCAGGTTCGAGAGTTCATCACCTACTACTTCGAACATCGCCACGATGTTGAACACGAAATCGATGGCATCGTTATCAAAGTTAATGAATTTAGTGCGCAAGAAACTTTAGGTTTCACTTCGCGCGCCCCTAAATGGGCGATTGCATATAAGTACCCACCCGAAGAAGTCACTACCAAATTATTGGATATCAAAGTCAGCGTGGGACGTACTGGTCGAGTAACGCCCTTTGCATTCATGGAACCTGTGAAAGTTGCCGGATCCACGGTTACCAATGCCACCCTCCATAATGCCCAAGAGATCACTCGCAAGGGAGTTCTGATTGGCGATGTGGTCGTGATTCGCAAAGCCGGTGATGTCATCCCAGAAGTACTCGGTCCCGTCATCGAAAAACGCACCGGCGCTGAGAAGAAATTTGTAATGCCCAAGAAGTGTCCCGATTGCGGTTCCACACTTCGCGCGATGAGCGAGGGCGATGTCGATATTCGCTGTCCAAATTCACAGAGCTGTCCAGCCCAATTAGTAGAGCGTATTTATTACATCGGTTCGCGCGCTGCTTTAGATATCGATGTCTTGGGCTACGAAGCCGCAGCTGCGCTCTTGAGTGATAAGTTAATAAAAGATGAATCCGATCTCTTCGCCCTGACTGTCGAAGATTTAATTCGTTCTGCTTTCTTTACTAAGAAAGATGGCGAGCTCGGGGCTAATGCCAGCAAGTTCTTGCAGGCGCTGGAAGCTGCAAAGCGCAGGCCGCTCTGGCGAATTATCGTGGCGCTCTCAATTCGCCACGTAGGTCCGATAGCTGCGCAAGCTCTGGCCAAGACTTTTGGTTCAATTGAGGCTATCGCGCGGGCATCTATCGAAGAACTCGCTGCCGTCGATGGCGTGGGTGGTGTGATTGCCGACTCCCTTATTGAATGGTTTGGCGTGGATTGGCATCAAGAGATTATTAGCAAATGGGGCGCAGCCGGCGTTGCGCTAGTCGAGGAACAGAAAGCAACAACCGAGCCCCAAACTTTGAGTGGACTAACTCTGGTTGTCACCGGATCGCTCCAAGATTTCACGCGCGATGGTGTGAGTGAGGTAATTACCGCACATGGCGGAAAGGTTTCGAGTTCAGTATCTAAGAAAACTGATTTTCTTGTCGCCGGAGAGGCGGCCGGTTCAAAATTGACGAAGGCAGAAGAACTCGGTGTTCCGATCTTGAGTGAGAGCCAATTCAAAGCTCTCCTCGCCGGCGGGCCGTCAGCCATCTCCGCTAATTAAGGTAAAGTTGCGCATATGTTGAAGTCACAGATCCTCGCTGGCGAGACCGTTCGCCACCTCTCAGCTCCACCAGTATTTTTTGGCCTTTTCGGCTTTGGGGTACTTAGCCTCTTTCTATATCTAGTTCTTCGTTTAGATCGGGATTAAGCCATCCGAATCGGAATTCTCGGTGGCACCTTTGATCCCATTCATTTAGGTCATCATCAAATAATTAATAAGTTGGCCGATCGCTTTGATCGAATCATGATTATTCCTGCCGGCCAACCCATGCTCCGGGACAGCGATCCAGTCGCCACCGCTGGCCAACGCATGGAGATGTGCGAACTCTCGTTAAACGATCTCTCGGATGAGCTCCAAGAGAAGGTCGTAATCGTAGATATTGAGATTCGCCGCGAGGGAAAAACTTTCACGGTTGATACCTTGGGCCAGCTCAAAGCCTTCTTCCCCCATGATGAGTTCACCTTAATCCTTGGCTCTGATGCAGCGCTCAAATTTAACGAGTGGAAGCGCGCTACCGATATCAAAAAGGCGGTAAAGATTTTGGTGGTTAAGCGCCCCGGTGCTGCAAAATCAGAATTTCCAGAGATTGAAATCGATGCGCTGGATATTTCAGCAACCGATATCCGTGC
>CAILWW010000096.1 GCA_903838035.1 uncultured Actinomycetes bacterium
AGCTGCTGCCTTCTTGCGGCGCTTTGGAGCTGCCTTCTTTGCAGGAGC
Organism: uncultured Actinomycetes bacterium; assembly: GCA_903838035.1. Classification (GTDB taxonomy): domain Bacteria; phylum Actinomycetota; class Actinomycetes; order Nanopelagicales; family Nanopelagicaceae; genus AAA044-D11. The sequence goes on from CAILWW010000096.1 coordinate 49, forward strand.
AGCCTTCTTAGCTGCTGCCTTCTTGCGGCGCTTTGGAGCTGCCTTCTTTGCAGGAGCAGCCTTCTTAGCTGCTGCCTTCTTGCGGCGCTTTGGAGCTGCCTTCTTTGCTGGGGCTGCCTTTGCAGCTGCCTTCTTACGACGCTTAGCTGGAGCTGCCTTAGCAACTGCCTTCTTACGACGCTTTGGTGCAGTTTTCTTAGCTGCGGCCATGTAGGTCTCCTAATCAGAATGGTTCGATCCGTCACCGAACCTGTTCAAGGAGAAGCGTGTCATCATTTAGCAAAACTTTCCACTATTTTGAGTGAAAAATCAGTCGCGTGTCGCAACATTATTTTTTTATTTTTTTATGCATTTACGAGAATTTTTCTCGCCAAATTTCTGAAAATTTCTAATCTTGGGAAGATTTTTCGCGAATTATTCGCTGAGCGACCGCAAATTCGTTAGTTCGAACGTCATATTGACGAAATTTTGGCAATGAAGATGCTGCAATGGCGACAAATCCCATGCAAATTATCCCGCCACCCACAACTGAAGTGCGCAAAGTTGTCCATGCCGCCATAGATCCGGCACGGAGTTGTCCGCCCAGTGGGCCAACGGAATAGGAAAGCATTTCGATTCCCGCAAGCCGTCCACGTAGTTCATCTGGAATAGATTGATTCCAGATGGAACTGCGAAAGAGGGCGCTGATTTGGTCGGAGGCCCCAGCGATTATTAGAAAGAGGATGGTTAAAAAGAGCGATTTTGACGCTCCGGCAAGCGAGATGGCGGCGCCCCAGCCAAGGGCAGCAAAGAAGACCGCTCTTCCATGGTGAGGATAATTTTTCATCCAACCACTCGTTATTGTGATTGCTAGTGCTCCGATGGGAATCGCGGCATAGAAAAGTCCGAGCGCCCATCTGGCATGAAGTTGGTCAGCCCAAAATGGATAAAGCGCAATTGGCATGGCAAAGAACATGGCCGATAAATCAACGAGATATGTTCCGAGTAGATCCTTCCGGCTGACCGCATATTTCAAGCCATCGAGCAGATTAGTAAGAGTGGGACCTTGAATTTTCTCGGTGGGAACGATGGAACTTATTCGCCAGAGAAAGTAGAGCGAGATGATGAAGCTGGCGATATCAACCAGGTAGGCCGCTGAGACTCCAAAGGAGGCAAGGATTAATCCGGCCAGCGCCGGTCCGGAGATAACCCCCATCTGATAGCGAAGACTCATGAGGGCTGAGGCGGATGGCAAATCTTGATGTCCAACAACTCTGGGCAGAATTGCATCCATGCTCGGTCGCTGCAATCCATTAAGTGCAGCAAATGCTGCAGCTACGAAATAGAGCAGAATCAAATGTGGATGGCTCAATCTGGAGTTGATAAAGAGCAGGATGGAGGCGGTCATCGCTAAAAATTCAGTAGCCCAGACCATCTTTCTGCGATCGACTTTGTCGGCCAGGACCCCGCCATAAAGGCCGAAAATAATGAGCGGGATTATTTCGACTGCTCCCATGAGGCCAACTGCAACATAGGAATTAGTAAGGAGTTTTATCTGAAACGGCAGCGCCACATAGGTGACCATCGATCCGATGTAAGTAGCAAAGCCGGCCGACCAGATGTTGCGGAAATCCGGATATTTAGTAAGTGGGGAGAGGTCGACCGCAAATCGCTTGAGGCCTTTTGGCGGAGTGCTCACTTGGTGAACTCTAGTTAATGAAAAGTTTGTTCTGCTCCAGGAAACTCGGCGCTCTCCACATCGCGCGCCCACTCCTTGGCAGCGCCAATCATTTCGGCCCGCAAGTTTCGATAGGCCTTGGCCAACTTTGGAGCGCCTTCGGTAATTCCCATGAGATCGGTCCAAACCAGAACCTGGGCATCGCAGCCATTGCCGGCCCCAATTCCGATAACTGGAATGGAGAGCTCTTGCGTAATTTGGATGGCAAGTTCGGCCGGAACAAGTTCTAAAACCAATGCAAATGCACCAGCCGTTTCCACCGCTTTGGCATCTTTCAGAATTCGTGCAGCATCTTCTCCTCGACCTTGAACTTTAAAACCGCCCAAGGCGTGGACGGATTGGGGAGTCAGGCCAAGGTGCCCCATGACTGGAATTCCAGCTGCGACCAGCGCTCGGATTTGTGGGGCAACTTTCTCGCCGCCCTCTAACTTCACGGCTTGCACCTTTGCCTCTTTGAAAAATCGGATGCCATTTGCCAGCGCCAACTCTGGACCTGGTTCATATGAACCAAAGGGGAGATCGGCAACAACAAAGGCGCGCTCACTTCCGCGGACTACTGCGCGAGCGAGCGGAATAAGTTCATCCATCGTGACCGGGATCGTGTTCTCTTCCCCAAGAAAATTATTTCCGGCGCTATCGCCAACCAGCAGGACCGGAATGTCTGCTTGATCAAAGATGGAGGCGGTCATTTGCTCATAGGAGGTGAGCATGGCCCACTTCTTGCCCGACTTTTTCCAGGCAGCGAGATCTGAGATTGTTATGCGGCTCATGAGAGCTCCTTTTCATTGAACCGCTCTTGGCCGAAATTTCGGTCCCCGGTGGTTCAGAGAAAAGTCTACAGAGGTACGCTCTACTCGTGAAGACGCAACTGCGAATTGCCTTGGCCCAAGTCAATCCGACCGTGGGTGCGCTGGCGGCCAATGCCGAGCTCATCCTCGCCAATGCCGCAATAGCGAGCGAGAACAAGGCGCATATCGTCCTCTTCCCGGAAATGGTGTTGACCGGATATCCGGTTGAAGATCTAGCCCTTCGCTCAACTTTTCGCGCAGCTAGCCAAAGCGCGATTCTGAAAGTTGCCGCTGATTTAGCAGAACAAGGGATGGCCCACCTGGTTGCAATCGTGGGTTATCTCGATCAGAGTGAAAGTCATAAGCCGCAAAATGCAGTTGCAGTTATCCATGGCGGAAAGATCGTGGCTAGATATTTCAAGCACCATCTGCCGAACTATGGCGTCTTCGATGAGTATCGAAATTTCGTACCCGGGGATAAATCCCTCGTCGTTCGGATTCACGGCGTCGATATCGGATTAGCAATTTGCGAAGATATCTGGCGCAGCGTGGGTCCAGTTGCAGATTTAGCAGAGCGAAAACCTGGGTTGGTTATAGTTCCAAACGGAAGCCCATTTGAGCGAAGCAAGGATGATCTGCGGGAAAAGTTAGTGCGCGATCGAGCTCGACAATTCGCAGCTCCATTGGTCTATGTAAATATGACTGGCGCGCAAGATGATCTGGTCTTTGATGGCGATAGCATCGTGGCAAATGCGAAGGGCGAGATTGTTGCCCGGGCACCACAATTTAGCGATGGCCTAATGTTGGTGGACCTCGAACTTGAGATGGGAACCGGCCAACCAGATGTTGTTATCTCGGAGGAGCCGGTTGCTGAGTATCCCGCCCTCATCCCCGGTGTCGCGGTACCGATGGATGAGCTATCTCAAGTTTGGAACGCCTTAGTCATCGGTCTTCGCGATTATGTAAAAAAGAATAATTTCCTCAGCGTGATCACCGGAGTTTCTGGTGGAATTGACTCTTCCTTAACCATGGCGATTGCGGCCGATGCTATTGGGGCTGCCAACGTTTATGGAGTGGCTCTTCCAAGTCGATATTCCTCCGAGCACTCATTGGCTGATGCCGCGGATTTGGCAAAGCGAATTGGATTTAACTATCGAGTCATCAACATTCAGCCGATGGTCGACACCTTCCTCTCCGAACTTTCGCTTAATGGATTGGCAGAAGAGAACGTCCAAGCCAGAGTTCGCGGTACAACTTTGATGGGGCTCTCCAATCAAGAGGGACATTTGGTCTTGGCCAATGGAAATAAGTCAGAGCTCGCGGTCGGATACTCCACTCTGTATGGCGATGCGGTCGGCGGATATGCCCCGATAAAGGATTTACTCAAGAGTGAAGTCTGGGCGTTGGCCAAATGGCGAAATGCGCTTGCGCATTCTCGAGGGGAAGTACAACCCATCCCGGTGAACTCGATTGCCAAAGAGCCTTCGGCGGAATTGCGACCTGGCCAAAAAGATAGTGATTCGCTTCCTGACTATCAGACCCTCGACCAGATATTGCATATCTATATCGAGCAGGATCGTGGAATGGCCGGGGTTTTGGCGGCTGGATTTACGCCGGAACTGGCGATGCGAACTATTCGCATGGTCGATGCGGCAGAGTACAAACGTCGCCAATATCCACCAGGCACCAAGATTTCATCGCGCGCATTTGGCAAAGATCGTCGACTGCCCATCACCTCAGCTTGGCGCGATCACTAACTATTGCAGTTCACCCAGCCATTGCCTTAGTATTTGCAACAGGTCACGAGTTCCAGGTTTTAGCCCCGGCTTACTGGACGGCAACCCTCCACCACGGTGGGGTGCTCCGGGTGAAGACCAGGTCGATTGCACAGTGCAATCGGCAAGCGTGGGTCATATAACAATTACCCAATGGTTTTCGCTTTCGGCGTCTGCCTTTGGTTTTGCATATGAACCCCCTTATTAACTGGGAGGTTACACATGTCGTTCGATCTATCTAAGTCATCCTTTGAAACTCGCCAAATCCATGCCGGCCAAGTTCCAGACCCAACCACTGGTGCACGCGCACTTCCGATTTACCAAACAACGGCATATGCATTTCGCGATACCAAGCACGCGGCCGATCTCTTTGGCCTAGCCGAGTTGGGAAATATCTACACCCGATTGATGAACCCCACCCAAGATGCAGTTGAACAACGCCTCGCATCTTTAGAAGGTGGCGTCGCAGCCCTTCTCGTTTCCTCGGGATCTGCCGCAACAACGTATGCAATTCAAAATGTAGCCGAGGCCGGGGACCATATCGTCTCTTCACCAAGTTTGTATGGTGGTACCTACAACCTCTTTCACTACACCTTGAAAAAGTTCGGCATCGATGTCACCTTCGTGGAAGATCCATCTGATCCAGCATCATGGCAGGCAGCGGTTCGCCCAAACACCAAGGCGCTTTTTGGCGAGACGATTGCTAACCCTAAGAATGACGTCCTGGATATTGCCGCTGTTGCAAAAGTTGCCCACGACAATGGCGTGCCATTAATCGTCGACAACACCGTTGCCACACCATTCTTAATTCGTCCGATCGAACATGGCGCCGACATAGTTGTTCACTCCGCAACTAAATTCCTCTCTGGCCACGGCACGGCTGTGGTTGGCGCAATAGTGGATGCCGGTAATTTTGACTTTGCCAAGCAAGCCGCCAAGTTCCCCGGCTTCAATGAACCCGACCCGAGCTATCACGGCTTGGTCTACGCGCAAGCTCTCGGAGTTGGATCAGCCTTTGGAGCCAACCTCTCGTACATCTTCAAAATTCGCCTCACTTTACTTCGCGACACCGGAGCCGCTGTGAGCCCATTTAATGCCTGGTTATTGGCGCAAGGTTTAGAGACGCTCTCGCTTCGAATCGAGCGACATGTATCAAACGCAAAGACACTCGCCACTTGGCTGGAGGCACATCCACAAGTAGAGAAAGTGAATTATGCATCACTACCTTCATCGCCATGGCACGCACTTGCCACCAAGTACGCGCCAAAGGGAAGTGGTTCGGTCCTCTCCTTTGAAATCAAGGGTGGAATTGAAGCCGGCAAGAAATTTGTAGAAGCCCTCGTCCTGCATTCGCACGTGGCTAACATTGGCGATGTGCGCTCTTTGGTGATTCACCCTGCTTCAACTACGCATTCACAACTCTCTGCGGCCGAGCAATTAACCGCAGGTGTTACACCGGGGCTAATTCGCCTCTCGGTTGGGTTGGAAGCGATTGAAGATATTAAGTCAGATATCGAAGGTGGTTTCGCAGCAGCGAAGTAACTATGAGCACTGATGTGAATTGTCGCGTTACCGGGGCCTGGCTTGAACACCATGATCCCGGTGATCGACTTTTCGCAAAAGTGGGCGATATCGAACTTGAATCTGGCGAACTTCTTCCTGATGTCACCATTGCATATCAAACATGGGGCACGCTAAATCAGGCGGGCAACAATGCCATCCTCGTCAATCATGCTTTAACTGGTTGGTCAGATGTTCCTGGTTGGTGGCCATCGATGGTAGGCCCAGGGCTGCCATTGGATACCAATAAGTATTTCATCATCTGTCCGAATGTGATTGGTGGTTGCCAAGGCAGTACCGGGCCGGCGTCGCTGGCTCCAGATGGAAAGCGCTGGGGTGGAAGATTTCCCGCCATCACCATCAGAGATATGGTGGCGGCAGAACTTGCCCTAACTGGCTTACTGGGAATCTCTCATTACATATTGGCAGTTGGTCCATCACTCGGTGGCATGCGCTCCTTGGAGTGGGCGATTCAACATCCCGATCGAGTTAATGCGATCTGCACTATCGGTTCATCGGCAGTTGCTACTGGCGATCAAATCGGAGCCGCATCCATTCAAATTCGCGCCATCAAAGTTGATCCCAATTACAACAACGGTGATTTCTATGAACAAGTCGATGGGCCAATTGAGGGCATGGGTATTGCTCGCCGAATCGCGCACCTGACCTATCGCACCGAGACCGAGATGGATGTTCGATTTGGTCGCGAGTTACAGGGCGATGAAACTGGCCGGTATGCCGTGGAGTCCTATCTCGATCACCAAGCCGAGAAGTTGCATAAGCGTTTTGATGCCAATACCTATATCGTCTTAACCGAAGCGATGAACTCTCACGATGTGGGTCGTGAACGTGGGGGAGTTGCCGCCGCTCTGGCCGGAGTCCAGATTCCGGTGGTGGTTGTCTCCATCGACTCAGATCGCCTCTTTCCGCCGCGTCTGCAAGAGGAAATCGTGGAATTAGTCCCAACTGCCGAGGAATTAGTCACCGTCTCCTCGCCCTTTGGGCACGATGGCTTCCTGATTGACGTAGAGAGCGTGGGAGAGGTCTTGCGAAAGGCGATCGTTTTGGGCGCCGCTAGGAATAAATAGCCTCATCGGGGCGTTCAGTTGTGCAATGGGCCTGTGGACAAATTATAATATGGGCAAGCAAGTTTCCCTGGCTTCGAAAGTGAGCCAGACAAACCAAAGGATGATCTGTGGCTGGAACTAGTGCGCCCAAAAATGGCGCGAAGGCAACAAAAAAGAGCGCTGTCAAAAAGGTCGCCGCTAAGAAAGCTGTAGCGAAAAAAGTTGTCGCCAAGAAAGCCGTTGCCAAAAAGGCAGTAGCGAAGAAAGCATCCGCTGGTCCACGTCGTTTCCCAACCAAAGCCGAGCTTGAAGCTATGAAGTTGGCTCGCGAAGCTGAGGAACAAGCAAAGGCCGAGAAGAAGGTTGCTGGTCGTAAATTATTTCCCACTAAAGCAGAACTCGAAGCCCGTCGTCTCGCCGAACTAGGTGAGAGCGCGCCTGTTGCTGCAGCACCTGCAAAAACTGATAAAGCTGGCAAAGCAATTATTACCAAGATCGACGGCGAAGAAGTCGAACTTGAAGAAGTAGAACTCGAAGATGTGGAAACTCTGATCGAAGAAGTTAAAGAGATCATCGAGGAAGAGAAAGTGAGTGAGATTCGCGTCGTCAATGTCGCAGAAGAATCCACCAACGAAGCCGATGCCTTCACCATTAAAGATTCGGAAGAAGATGATGCGCCTGCTCAGACAGTTCTCACCGCTGGTGCAACTGCTGACCCAGTAAAGGATTACCTCAAACTCATCGGTCGTGTTCCACTTCTTAACGCCGAACTTGAAGTAAAGCTCTCGCTAGAAGTTGAAGCGGGTCTCTTTGCTGAAGAGAAGCTGGCACACGATAAGAAGATGGATAAGAAGCTCAAGCGTGAATACGAGCAACTCGTCCTCATCGGACGCCGCGCAAAGAATCACTTGCTCGAAGCAAACCTCCGCCTTGTTGTTTCGCTTGCAAAGCGATACACCGGTCGTGGCATGTTGTTCTTGGACCTCATTCAAGAAGGAAACCTTGGTCTTATCCGTGCGGTAGAAAAGTTCGACTACACCAAGGGCTATAAGTTCTCGACATATGCAACCTGGTGGATTCGCCAAGCGATTACGCGCGCCATGGCCGACCAGGCGCGCACCATCCGTATTCCGGTACACATGGTCGAAGTAATCAACAAGCTTGCTCGTGTACAACGCCAGATGCTCCAAGATCTTGGCCGCGAACCGACCCCAGAAGAGTTAGCCAAAGAACTTGATATGACTCCAGAGAAGGTTGTCGAAGTTCAAAAGTATGGTCGCGAACCTATTTCACTTCACACTCCACTCGGCGAAGAGGGCGATTCAGAGTTCGGCGATTTGATCGAAGATTCAGAAGCAATCGAACCAGGCGAGCACGTTTTGTTCACGACGCTTCAAACCGAATTGCATCAAGTTCTCGACACCTTGTCAGAGCGCGAAAAGGGCGTCATCATGATGCGCATCGGATTGTCCGATGGACAGGCCAAGACCCTTGATGAAATCGGTAAGGTCTATGGCGTTACTCGCGAAAGAATTCGTCAGATTGAATCCAAGACTATGTCCAAGCTTCGTCACCCATCGCGGTCACAAAAGCTTCGCGACTACCTCGAATAAGCCGGCCCATGTCTGACCAGCTAAATCGTGTTCAAATTCGCCTCAAAGAAAACGGTTCTATTCGCATTAAAGGCATCGTCGATATCGTTGATGCTGACGGAAATGTTATTGAGACCAAATCTGATTTTTCACTCTGTCGCTGTGGCGCTTCGCAAGATAAGCCGTGGTGCGATGGTGCGCATAAGAGTTGTGGCTTTACCGCCCCTGAGGGCGTAGTTACTAAGTAATTATGAAGCGCGTGCAAGTTCAACTAGTCCGCTGGGTTCTTGCGAGCTTGCTCCTCTCATTTCTTGTGGTTCCCGCTCTTAAAGAACCGGCTCACGCGGCGCAAACTCAGTTAGCGGAGTGTCAGATCGGTTTCTCATCTGCCTGCCCAGCCCTTTCGCCACAAGAGATCTATAACATTTTTGGTAACAATGTCGATACTGCGGTATGGATCACGAGTGACTCATCAACAAGCGGTACGCCTATCAATGTATTCGCTCTGATGAATCATGGCTCGACCTATAACTCTGGTTGGATTTTGCTAGCCAAGGGGACGCAGGGAAGTACTAACTTTGGGTATGCCTCAAGCCTCTTTACGGGTACTGGATATACCTTAAATCCAACCTCGCTCACAAATGACACTACGACTGATGCCGTCTTCTCTGCATTTGATTCTTACCCAGTCACTAATTCAATTATCGGCTTCTCCAATCCAACCTATGCCTCCAATATTGCAATGAATGGTGGCGACTTGGCCAACAATTATTGGAATTCGTGGGTATGGCTAGAAACCAATACTCCGCAAACTATGTATACCAGGCTTACAACGGCCTCTACATTAGCCACGAATGGATCGGTTCGCACTTCACTTTTCAAGAGCGGGTCAAACTACTTTTTTGGAAATGAGACTGGATATATCGGTTATGGATACATGATGACCTCATGTATCGGCGTTCGCTGGGGAATAGTTTTCAATAATGAAACTGATCAGGGCAGTTGTGACGTTGCTGTTGGTCTCGGCTTTAACTCTGCCGGAGGTTTAACCGGAAATATAAACACCTCAAGCTATAACGGAATCGTGCCGGCCTATAACGTTTCTCTTTCAAGCCCTTCTTACGGAACTCTTGGTTCTATGGCATTTCAACTTTGGGGTAGAAATCCAGATCCCTCTTTCGGTACTCCACAATCATTTTCTGGGAGTAGCCCAACCGCAGGGCAAGCGAACCTCTCTTGGTCGGCCCCATCTTCTGGCACTGTCAGTGAGTATGTTGTGGCGTACAAGAAAAGCACTGACCCAGATTGGTCCGGTGCCCGCACATTTAGAATCACAACCCCAACTGCTTCGCCAAGCGCAGTAGTCAGCGGCTTAAATCAAAATACAACTTACAACTTTAAAATTTGGGCTCGTGGCAGCGCCAATTCCAGCGCCACCCCACTTGCTGGAAACGTCACTACTGCCAGCGGAGTTTTATCAGGCGTCAGTCTGAATACGGCAACGCCGGTCTATAGGTCCTCATCAACGCTATCAGCGACCGTAAGTGCGGTAGGCAAGGCTACTTTTTATGCTCAGGGAAAGGTGATTCCAGGATGCAAAAATGTACTGACTACCTCGACGCTTGCTACTTGCACTTGGACGCCGTCATTCCACACACTTGTGAATATTTCAGTGAGTTATTACCCGATAGCCGTACCATCGCAAATTTCGATGAGCCAATTGCTAGTTCAGGTTCTGCCAAGAGCGCCTGGAAGCAAGAAACGCTAGTTAACTAATTAGCTGGAGATTCGACGAGACGATCTGTCTGGTCTTGAATCTCTTTGGCAACAGCCTTGAGGCCGCTGGCATATTCCTTGCCGTGATGGCCGCAGAATAGAAGTTCTCCGCCGTTGAGAAGTACGGCACGTACATACGCCTGAGCGCCGCATCGATCACAACGATCGACGGCATTGAGCGGTGTGGCTTCAAGAATTACTTGCTCAGTCATTTCGCTCCCTTTCAGGTTTATCACTAGCGGTAGCTAGTGCTTCATGTAGGGGAACATCAAACCATGAAAGGTTTATTCCCCGCACGCCCAAATGATGTGTTTTGGGCTCAGAAATGTGAATTAGCGCCCTTTGAGGAATTAATCACTCCATAGTGGTCTCAATTACCGAGATTTTGGGGGTGAGCAAGATAATCTCTCCCACCGTGGCTAAAAACGATAAAGAATCAACAACCGAGAATGGCTACTCCGCCAAGGATCTAGCTGTACTCGAAGGCTTGGATGCAGTTCGCAAGCGTCCCGGTATGTATATCGGCACTACTGATTCTCGCGGCCTTATGCACTGCCTCTGGGAGATCATCGATAACTCCGTCGATGAAGCGCTCGCCGGACATTGCAACAAAATTGAAATTAATCTGGAAGCAGATGGCTCTGTAGAAGTTCATGACAATGGTCGCGGTATCCCGGTCGACAAGGAACCAAAGACTGGCTTAACCGGTGTTGAAGTTGTTATGACCAAACTCCACGCAGGTGGAAAGTTTGGCGGTGGATCATATGCAGCCTCTGGCGGTCTGCACGGTGTCGGCGCATCTGTGGTTAACGCACTCTCATCACGTCTTGATGTAGAAGTAGATCGCGACGGCAAGATTTATTGGATGAGCTTCCAACGTGGAAATGCTGGAATTTTTGATGGCGATGGCCCTAAGGCCAGCTTCGAAGAGAAGTCCGGACTTCGCGTAATCGGTAAAGTTGCGGCAAAGGTCACCGGAACTCGTATTAAGTATTGGGCCGATAAGCAGATCTTCCTCAAAGAGGCAGAACTTGCGATCGAAGATATTTATGCCCGCGCTCGCCAAACTTCCTATCTCGTTCCTGGTCTAACTCTGATTGTTAATGACAATCGCACCAAGGCGAAGACTTCGGAAACCTTCTTCCACAAAGGCGGAATCGGCGAGTTCTGCACCTTCCTTCGCCCCGACGAACCAATCGGTGAAGTCATCCGCCTCTCCGGGTCAGGGGAGTACACCGAGACCGTTCCGGTTCTCGATGACAAGGGGCACATGATGCCAACTGAAGTTGCGCGCGAAATGGGCGTCGATATTGCAATGCAATGGGGCAATGGTTATGACGCAACGATGGCTTCTTTTGTAAATATTATTTCGACACCAAAAGGTGGAGCACACGTCCAAGGTTTTGAGCGTTCGATTACTAAAGCATTCAATGACGCCCTTCGCGCCAATAAAGTTTTGAAGAATAACGAAGGCGATGTAGTAAAAGATGACGTGCTTGAAGGTTTGACCGCGGTTGTGACCGTGCGCATGTCGGAGCCACAATTTGAGGGACAGACCAAGGAAGTACTCGGAACTGCTGCCGCTACCAAAATCGTGGCCACTGTTGTCGCCGATCAAATGAAGGAATTCTTCGCCACTACCAAGCGCATCGATAAGGCAACCGGCAAGGCGGTCATGGAGAAAGTGGCGCAGGCCTCCCGCACTCGTATCTCCGCTCGTGCGCACAAGGATTTGCAGCGTCGCAAGAACGCGCTCGAAAATTCTTCGCTTCCGACAAAGCTTTCTGATTGCCGATCTGATGACACTGCTCGCACTGAACTCTTCATTGTTGAGGGCGACTCAGCGCTTGGTACAACCAAGGCTGCTCGCAACTCTGAGTTCCAGGCAATCTTGCCAATTCGCGGAAAGATTCTGAATGTCCAGAAGGCCTCGCTCTCTCAGATGCTCGAGAACAATGAGTGTGCCTCCATTATTCAGGTTATCGGCGCTGGCTCAGGTCGCTCCTTCTCAATTGATGATGCCCGCTATGGCCGCGTGATTTTGATGTCTGATGCTGATGTCGACGGGGCCCACATCCGTTGCCTGCTGCTTACTTTGCTCTATCGCTATATGAAGCCGCTCATTGAAGATGGTCGCGTCTTTGCAGCCATCCCGCCATTGCATCGCATTGATGTAGTCGGTGGAAAGCGCGGAGAAGTTCACTACACATATTCAGATGATGAGATGAAAAAGGTCACCGCAGATTTAACAAAGGCAGGCAAGCGCTGGAAAGAACCAATCCAACGCTACAAAGGTTTGGGCGAGATGGATGCTGATCAGCTCCGTGAGACCACTATGGACCCAGAGAAGCGCACCCTACGCCGTGTAACAATGAAGGATGCCGTCGCTGCAGAAGCCATTTTCGAGCTCTTGATGGGCAATGAGGTTGCTCCGCGCAAGGAGTTCATTTCAAGCGCCGAAATCGACCGCGAGCGCATCGACGCCTAGTTTTACTGCGTGTAATCGAAATTTTCTGCTTTACTAGACCTGCTTCGCATTAGCGAGGAAATGGTCTGATGCTGAGCTGGTAACTCGAACTACAAAAGTATCTAGCCTTGGAACTGGCGACATTTGGGGTCTTGCATGGGCAAGGCCCCATTGCTTTTCCACAGAGTTCGCATATACACAATTTCACCATGGTCCAAAAATCAACTACTTGTATTAAAGCCAATATTCATCCGCGGGCTGACGTGGTGTATTGGTTGCATATCAACTCTTACCAAGTTGCTGGAGCGGGTTCAATTCCCGTCGTCAGTTCCGCCTATAACTAATTAAGCCAGGCGAGTGCGACGAGGAGTGGCGAAGTTCTTGCCGACCTCGGTGAGCTCCTCTGCAACCTGTGCTTTGATGGCATCTTCCGAAGCCAAGAGCTTCTTAAGAGCTGCGATAGTCGCCTTTAGCTCTTTCTGCTCATTTTCTAGCTCAAGTTTGCTCATCTTGGTTAAGCGACGAAGCGGCATATCCAAGATATAGGTTGCTTGCTCATCGTTGAGCTTGAAGCTCTTAATGAGGGCATCTTTAGCGACGGCAGCATCGTCGGATGCGCGAATAATCTTGATGACCTTATCGATGTCGATAATCGCCTTGAGCAAACCATCGACCAGCGTTAAACGTGCTTCAGCTTTGCCTTTGCGGTACTCCGAACGGCGGCGAACAACCTCGATGCGGTGATCGATGAAGACTTGGAGCAGTTCCTTGAGACCAAGGGTGAGCGGCTTTCCATTAACAAGTGCCACTGCGTTGATGGAGAATTGATCCTCCATAGGAGTGAGCTTGTATAGCTTTTCGAGAATATCTTCCGGCTCATAACCATTCTTAATCTCGACGACGACCTTGGTGCCTTGCTGGCCATCCGAGAGATCGATGATGTCGGAGATACCTTGGATTTTCTTGGCCTTGACTAGGTCAGCAATCTTTTCGACGACCTTTTCAGGCCCGATGTTGTAAGGAAATTCAGTAATGACGATTCCCATTTTGCGAGAGGTGACCTTCTCGATAACGGCAGTAGCGCGTACTTTGAAGGAGCCGCGGCCGGTTTCGTACGCCTCGGCAATACCTTCGCGAGCAATGATCTCGCCACCTGTTGGGAAATCAGGGGCTGGTACAAACTTCATCAGCGCCTTGAGTGTGGCCTTAGGGTTTTCAATTAAATGCTTAGTGGCGGCGATAACTTCGCCCAGGTTGTGGGGAGGCATATTCGTTGCCATACCAACGGCAATACCAGTAGCTCCGTTGACTAAGAGATTGGGAAATGCGGCCGGAAGAACGATTGGCTCAAGAAGTTGGCCATCGTAGTTCGAGCCAAAATCGACGGTATCTTCATCGGATTCATTGACCATGGCCATCGCTGGGGTAGCCAAACGAGATTCGGTGTAACGCATGGCGGCCGGGCCGGCATCTAGGGATCCGAAGTTTCCGTGACCATCAATTAACGGCAAACGCATCGAGAAAGATTGCGCCATACGAACCATGGCGTCATAAATCGCGCCATCACCGTGTGGGTGCAACTTACCCATAACTTCACCAACAACTCGAGCACACTTCACATGGCCCTTGTCAGGACGTAGGCCCATATCTGACATCTGATGAAGGATGCGACGCTGTACCGGCTTTAAACCATCGCGAGCATCGGGCAGTGCGCGGGAGTAGATAACGGAATATGCATACTCAAGGAATGACTCGGACATCTCTTGCGAGACATCGATATCAACAATTTTTCCTGGGTTCTCACCTGGTTTTGGGAGAACGGCTTTGGGTGCTTTTGCCATGGGGGCTATCTTGGCAGTGGAAGGAGCTAATCCTTGGGAGCGACAAGCGGGCGCGAGCCGATATGTGCAACACAACGCCCGGCAAGTTCCGCACCGCGAGAAAGGGCCTCATGTAAATCTCCGCCCTCACTCCAGATTTGAATAAATCCTGCGGCAAAGGCATCGCCGGCACCAGTTGTATCTATAACCGTGGTTGGGGCTGCTTCCACTTGAGTGACCGAACTTTCGCGAGTCGCGCCAAGGGCACCAATCGCGCCACGTTTGATGACTACACATTGGGCAAATTGCAAAAGGTCTGCCGCGGCATCGACTGGATTTGATTGGCCGGAGAGGAAGTGAGCCTCTTCTTCATTGAGCAAAATAAGATCCATGAGAGATAACCATTCACGAACTTTGCCAACGCCAACTTCGAGAAGCACGCCTACGGTGGAGGGGTCAAAGATAATCGGCAACTTCTGTTCTTTTGCCATCTGAATAATTTCTAGAATCCCGGTTCTAGATAGCGGATTGACCAAGGAATAGCCGGATAGATAGATGGCATCAAAGCCTTCCAGCGATGGCAGATCTGAGGGGCCGATACCTGCATTCGCACCAGAGTCAGGGAACATGGTGCGCTCGCCGAGGTCATCGACCAAGACAATAACAACTCCGGTACGAGCACCAGCTATGACCGAATGATTATGTTCAACCCCATATTGATCGAGCTCTTGAATGACGGTCTTGCCTGCGGCGTCATCGCCAACGCGGGCGACGAGAAAGGCTGGAGTTTGATTGACGGCAAGCCAACTTGCGACATTTGCCGCAGCGCCGCCGCCTTGGGTCGAAATCTTTGCCCGCATCTCGACGCCCGGTTGGATTTCTTTCCCGATGAGAGCAGTGACATCAAGCATGATGTCACCAATACAAAGAATGCGTGCCATAAATATTAAAGAGCGAGTGCAATCTCAGTTGCAAGTGCGGTATTTGATTTAATGATATCGATGTTGACTCGCAAGGATTCACCTGAGCTCGAGGAATGGAAATGTTCGAGCAAGAAGGGAGTTACTGCTTTGCCAGTAATCTTCTTTGCATCTGCTGCGGCAAGTCCTGCCTGCAGAATCTGGTCATGCAGAATCGGATCCATCTCTTTTTCTACTGGATTAGTCACGACGATGGCCCGATCATTTGTCCGAAGCTCAAATCGATTCTTCCAAATTTCGGCAATTTCTGTTGCGCTTTCAACGCGATGCTCGAGGGCAAAGCCGGAATCAGTGAGATAGAAACCTGGGAAGCGGTTTGTCCTATATCCAAGGACAGGAATGGAATAAGTTTCTAAACGTTCTAGCGTGCCCGCAACATCCAAGATCGACTTGACGCCTGCGCAGACGATGATGATTGGCAGTTCTGCAAGAGCGATTAAATCTGCTGATTCGTCATATACATGTCCGCGGTGAACGCCACCAAGACCGCCGGTAGCAAAGACTGAGATGCCAGCTAAATGTGCGATGTGTGAAGTCGCCGCAACGGTAGTAGCAGCAGATTGACCGGTCATCTCAATGATGGCCAAGTCACGGGTAGAGGCCTTTACAACGCTGTCGTCATTGGCGATTCGGTTGAGCTCATCTGGCTCCAGGCCAACATGAATATGACCATCAATCAAGGCGATAGTTGCAGGCACAGCGCCTTTCGAGCGGACTATCTCCTCAACTTCCAGAGCTACTTCCAGATTGCGCGGACGTGGAAGTCCATGGCTAATGATGGTGGACTCCAGTGCGACTATGGCGGTACCGGAGGCTTTGGCTGCTTCTACTTCGCGGGAAAATTTCATCACTCTCCGAGATTACCTCACTTGCTCTGCTTGGAGTACGGCAAGATAGCGCCGTGAGCAATCCCATAAGTCCGCGATATGGATTTGGGCTAGCCGAATTATCTTCATCAATATTCGCCTCATTAGGTGTCAGTGGCGCAGAAGATTATTTAAACATTGGGCCGAGCCCCTTCGGTCGCGAATGTTTTGTACTTATCGATGGAATGGGCGCCGATGTCATAGCGAAATATGGCGAGCTCTTTCCTATCTTCTCAGAGCTAACATCTCTGTCAAACCTCGGCACTTATTTTCCTTCCACCACTGCAGTAAGCCTTTCATCAGTAGGCACTGGAGTACTTCCGGGCACGCATGGCATGTTGGGCTACACCGTTCGCGTTCCCCGAAGTGGCGAACCAGGTCGGTTGCTCAATTCACTGAAGTGGGATGAGCGGGTCGATCCAGTGATGTGGCAAAAAGTTCCAACTCTTTTTGAACGGGCGCAACATGTTGGCGTGCAGGTTTCGCACATTGCAGCTAAACGTTATGAGGGAACCGGCTTTACGCAAGCAGCACTACGAGGCGCTAAATACTCAGGCGCTAATCAAATTTCAGAGATGTTGACCGAGGCGGCGATTGCCCACAGAAGTTCACCGAGCTACTCATATGTATATATCAATCATCTTGATGCTGCAGGGCATGATGAAGGAGTCGGTTCGGCGAAATGGCTGGAGACTTTGAAAATAGTTGCCGAGCTCCTCGAAGGACTTCTCCTACGACTTCCTAAAGGCACCCGCCTCTGGGTGACGGCAGATCACGGCATGATCAATGTGGAAGAGAAGATTGTTTTGGGCCAAGCCAACCCTTTGCTAGAAGGAGTTTCCTTGGTCGGGGGAGAGCCCCGGGCCAGACATATTTATCTTCGCGAAGGTTCCGAGCTTGATGCTCTAAAAACCTGGCGCGATTTTCTGGGGGAGAGGGCTGATGTCTTTCTCCGCGATCAAATTATTAGCGAAGGATATTTCGGGCTCGATGTTTCGATAGATAGCCGCGAGCGCATGGGTGATTTAATTGCAATTGCTAAAGGCGGAGTAATTTTGATTGATCCCGAACGGATTAAGCAAGAGAGTTCCATGGTCGGCCACCATGGCGGGCTAGATCCGGCCGAACAACAAATACCGTTACTTACTATAAATCTTTAGGATCTTTTGGGGTACTGCCAAACATAATTTCATCCCATGATGGAATCTTTGGACGAGAGCTAACGCCATCGCGCTTGGCCTGTTCTATATCCTCGGCCAACTCATCATCTTCTGGAAAATCTTCTTCGAGTTCATCGATGTCTGTGCTGTCTTCAACTTCTTGAATATCTTCTTCAATCACTTCAATACGTTGAACGCTGGTAAGGGTGACGGTGCGCTCTTCTTGAATATCTTCTTTTACTGCCACCAACCTTGGCACAGGAGGATTCTCATGGTTATAGACAATTCCATGAGTAAGGGCGGTGCGATTTTGGCGAGGGTCGCGATCTTCGCCACCAATCCACTTCGCCGAATCATCTTCTGAAAGCAGCACTCCACGAGTTGCATCAAAATTCCATTGTGCTGTGTTGAGCCCATCGCGCGATGGATAGTGAAGGATTACCGTCCACTGTCCATCAGAACTTCTATGTGTATTCCATTCCACCTGCTCGAGATCTACGCCATGGGCACCAAGCGTCTCTGACATCGCCTCTTCCAAAATCTTCGCGCCCGCCTCGCGCTTGAGCGGAGTTTTTAGAGCTTGCGAAATTATGTATGCGCGCTCTTGCAGGATTGGTCCAGCAAATTTTTCAATCTTCTCCATCGGCCACTCAGTTGTGCGAGAGATGGAATCCATAGATTCGCCGGCGCGAAGTCGCGCTTGGATATCTTTAACGGAAATAGTGGGGCGGTCATCGATTGGCGCGACCGAACTCAAACGAGGTTGATTGACGGTGGCGCGCAACGTATCGCCAATTCGAATTGAATACTTGCTTCCCAAAGTATCGGTGAGTTCGAGGTGCTGACCATCTTCGCTGCGGCCAACGAGTCGCAAATCGGTGGTCTTGCCTTGGTCTTCGTGCTCACTCATGGGGAAAGAGTGCCACAGGGTGGGTGATTTTTGCGGTAACCCAAAGCGAGTAGATTAGGAATATGAAGGAATTTGAGCAGCTCCGCCAATTGGCAGTTGAAATTGCCCAAGCCGCTGGTGCGCTCCTGGCAGAACGACCTGATGTTTTCGATATCAATCAGAAATCTTCAGCAGTGGACTTTGCCACGCAAATGGATATCGCCGCCGAGAAATTAATCGTTGACCGCATTCTCACCGCGCGCCCCAACGATGGAATCATCGGCGAAGAGGGAAGCGAAAGAGCTTCCACTTCGGGCATAACCTGGGTCATCGACCCACTCGATGGAACTGTTAATTATTTCTATGGCATTCCGGGATGGAATGTGAGCATTGCTGCAAAAAATTCCGAAGGTGTAGTTGCCGGAGCGGTCTATTCCCCAACGACTCAATCGCTGTGGAGCGCCAGCTTGGGCGGCGGTGCAACATTTAACGGCAAAAAAATCGCCTGCAACGATCCCGTCGCTTTAGATCGGGCGATGTTGGCAACTGGCTTCTCCTACGACCTTGAAGAGAGAAAGTCGCAAGGAGCCATGGTCGCCTCACTGCTGCCACGGGTGCGAGATTTCCGCCGAAATGGCGCGGCGGCGGTCGACCTTTGCTATGTGGCAATGGGCGCGCTGGATGGATATTTTGAGGCTGGACTTAAAGAGTGGGATTTGGCCGCCGGTGGGCTAATTGCCCAAGAGGCGGGGGCTATCGTCTCGGGCGGCCCAAGCTCAGGCCAGCCGGTTATTGCTGCTGGCCCTGCCCTCCATGCGGTACTTTCCCGTGAGATCCTGTGAGATTCCGAGGGATTGAGCGGATTGGCTAGCGCCACCCCCTCTGTGGCAAGATACAGCCTCTCGCTAGAGAAAATATTTAGCTCGTTACCGTATTGAAAAGGACCCTCACATGAACGTGTTAGACGCAGTAGATGCTGCCTCACTTCGCTCCGATGTAATCAACTTCCGTTCCGGAGACGAAATCAAGATTCACGTTCGCGTTATCGAAGGTAACAAGAGCCGTATCCAGGTCTTCCAAGGAATCGTCATTCGTCGCCAGGGTTCAGGCGTCCGTGAGACTTTCACTATTCGCAAGCTCTCCTACGGCGTCGGCGTAGAACGTACCTTCCCAGTACACACACCAGTCATCGAGAAGTACGAAATGGTCCGTCGCGGAGATGTTCGCCGAGCAAAGCTTTACTACCTACGCGATCTTCGCGGTAAGGCATCAAAGATTAAAGAGCGTCGCGGAGCTAACAACGAATTCATCGTTGAGGATGTTCCAGTCGCCAAGGCAGCGCCCGTGGTTGAGGCTCCAGTAGCTGAAACTCCAGTTGTTGAAGTGGAGACTCCAGTAGTCGCCGAAGCTGCAGCAGAGGTTGCAGTCGAAGAAACAACTCCAGAAGCTTAAGTCTGCCGCAGGTGCGCTTTAATAATTTGCGCCTTCCGAAAAAGGGTTCTCTTGCCAGAGAAATTCCAATCATCGTTATTGCCGCGCTCGTGGTTTCGGTCATCGTAAAAACTTTCTTTGTTCACTTCTTCTACATTCCATCTGGCTCGATGGAGAACACGCTCCAAGTCGGAGATCGCATCGCGGTTAATAAGTTCGCTAATTTCTTTAGCGATATCAAGCGTGGCGAAGTTGTGGTATTTCGTGATCCCGCCAATTGGCTTGGTGCAGCTCCAACAGATACTTCAAAGGGGATTGTTGAAGCACTCAAAACCGGTTTAGTCGATGTCGGCGTACTCCCAGATCCAGCTAAGCAATATCTAATTAAGCGAACCATTGGCGTCGGCGGAGATCACATCATCTGCTGCGACAAGCAAGGTCGCCTCACAGTCAATGGCATCTCGGTCAATGAACCATATATTTTCGCCGGAAATAAACCGAGTGATTCAAATTTTAGCGTCACGGTTCCCAAGGGCTATATCTGGGTAATGGGTGACCATCGCGGCGCCAGTGCTGACTCGCGTTTTCACACCGATGATATTCATAAAGGATTTGTCCCACTCAGTGACGTCGTTGGTCGGGCAGAGTTTGTTGTTTGGCCCTTCAACCATATGAAATTTTTGAGCGTTGGACACGATCTATCGAAAGTAAAAGTTACCTCAACGAATTAAATGGCCTTTATTGAAGAGAGCCTTCGCGATTCAGGAATAACTCGCGTTGCCGGTGTAGATGAGGCAGGACGTGGCCCATGTGCCGGCCCGCTAGTAATTGCTGCAGTAATCCTGAAAGACTTCAACTCACCAAACCTTACAAGAGTTCGCGATTCCAAAGCGCTCTCGGAAAAGATTCGGGAATCGCTCTTTGATGTAATTAAGTCCGAAGCACTTTCTTTTTCAATTATTGAAATTTCGGTGGCCGAGATTGATCAGTATGGGCTACATAAATCCAATATCGAAGGTATGCGAAGGGCGATCAGTGCGCTTGAGCTGACTCCCGAGTATGTACTGACCGATGGATACCCCATTCCAGGGCTGGCCTTACCGAACCTTGCGGTCTGGAAAGGCGATCAGGTTGCAATGTGTATTAGCGCGGCTTCCATCTTGGCCAAGGTCTATCGGGATCGAAAGATGTGCGAATTAGATGTCTTGCACCCGGAGTATGGGTTGGCATCACATAAGGGTTATATCAGCGCCGGTCATACCGAAGCAATTAAGCGTTACGGGGTCAGAGATTTCCACAGAAAATCCTTTTCCAATATTCAAGAGCACCTGCGAAATGAGAGTAAGTAATCTGATTTACATTCCCGAGCTATGGGAAAGAATCAGGAATCTGGGGCGCGCGGTGAAGAACGTGCAGCAACTTATTTACTAAGTCAAGGATATGTAATTCTCGACCGCAATTGGCGCGTTGCCGGCGGTGAGATTGATATCGTCGCACAAGAGAGTGACGGCAGAGTCGTTTTTGTTGAAGTTAAAGCGCGGCGTGACCAAAGCTATGGACATCCGCTAGAAGCTATTACACATCAAAAGGCGCAGCGCCTTCGAAAGTTAGCACTCACCTGGCTAATCTCACATAATTCTTGGAGCTCTCCCTTTCGTATCGACGCCGTAGCAATAATCGGAACTGGTGAAGAATTTTCGCTCGATCATCGCAAGGCAATTGCATAATGACGCTGGCAAAGGTGCAGACGATTTCTTTGAATGGACTGTCCGGTCATCTGGTCGATGTAGAAGTAGATATTTCCGATGGCCTGCCCGGTTACACGCTGCTCGGCCTGCCAGATGCTGCGCTCTCTGAATCTCGAGAACGCGTTCGCTCGGCTCTAGTTAACAGCGGGGCGCCATGGCCAAATCGCAAAGTGACGGTCTCGCTCTCTCCGGCTTGGCTTCCCAAAAGTGGATCTGGATATGACTTGCCTATTGCGATGGCCTTATTAATAGCGCAAGCAATAGTCGAGGTAAGTTGTATTGAAAGCTCCATATTTCTTGGCGAGCTCGGACTCGATGGACAGATCCGCGGTGTTCGCGGC
Source organism: uncultured Actinomycetes bacterium (assembly GCA_903838035.1). Taxonomy (GTDB): domain Bacteria; phylum Actinomycetota; class Actinomycetes; order Nanopelagicales; family Nanopelagicaceae; genus AAA044-D11. Next base: position 22,026 of record CAILWW010000096.1, read on the forward strand.
GCCCTGCCTTCGATTATCTCGGCACAGCAGCGCGGCGTGAAGCAGGCAATTATCTCGTTTGAAAATTATCTTGAATGCCAAGCTATTCCAGGAATCGAACTCATCGCTTTTGCAGATTTAAGAGAACTTCTTAACTTTTTTCAGAACGGCCAACTGCCAATTCGAGAAGTGAATTCAAAAGTGGAGATCGAGAATGAAGCCACCAAAGATCTGACTGATGTGGCGGGACAAGACCTGCCGAGGAGAGCGTTGGAGATTGCCGCCGTCGGTGCACACCACCTTCTTTTACTTGGTCCACCAGGTGCGGGTAAGACCATGTTGGCAGAACGCTTGCCCGGGATACTTCCGGAATTAACGATTGAGCAAGCCCTTGAGGTCGCCTCTATTGCATCTCTTAGCGGCACCAATAGTGCACGCATGGCGCTCGATCGACGCCCGCCATTTATCTCGCCACATCATTCAACAACAGCAACGGCGATGATTGGTGGTGGCACACATTTCATACGACCTGGTGCATGTTCACAAGCAAATCTGGGAGTTCTCTTTATTGATGAGGCCCCAGAATGCAGCAACGGCGTGCTTGCTTCGCTCCGCCAACCTCTGGAATCAGGAGTCGCAACAATTTCGCGGGCAGTAGGAACTCTTACTTATCCAGCTAAGTTCTTGCTTGTACTCGCAGCCAATCCTTGTCCATGTGGAAAGTACAGTGGAAAGGGCAGGGGATGTATGTGTAGTTCCCTCGCTATCAGGCGTTACGTTCAGAAAATTTCCGGGCCACTCTTGGACAGAATCGATATCCGAATCTTTGTGGAACCACCTACTCGAGTGGAGATGTCTGCCGCGGAGTTAGGCGAATCAAGTGCAGTTGTTCGCACTCGAGTTGCCAGCGCGCGAGCGGCGGCACGGGAGCGATTTCGCGAATTTCCATGGGAGCTAAATTCACATATTCCAGCTAGCCAATTGCGAAAGCGATTTTCTGCGCAAAAACCAGCCATGCAGCTGCTGCATCAAGAGCTTGATGCAGAACGTCTAAGCGCTCGTGGGCTCCACAAAACTCTACGGGTGGCATGGAGCATTGCCGATTTAATAGGCGCAACCATTCCCACATTGGAATGTGTGGAGGAGGCTTATCGCCTTCGTGCCGGAACCAGCGAGATCCTATGAAGGAACCGTCAGCACGTCTCGCCCTCTTTTCCGCCATTGAGGGAGGCTCGCAATTTTGGAGCAATGAGATATCTGAACATGGTTGCTTGATGGTCTACTCCAAATTAATTAACCGTCAATACAAGGCGAAGGAACTCTCGGCTGAGCGAATTGCAGAGCGTCTGGAAAGTTTCGATGAGAGTCGAGCGCTCGAGGAGATAGCAAAGTCAGATGGATTTCTTTTAATGCCAGAGTATGAAGATTGGCCAAATCGATTAGCAGACTTGGCCGCTCCACCAATTGCGTTGATCGCGACCGGCGTACGCGAACACCTAGAAGTTCTTGCTGACTCCATCTCCATCGTAGGTACCAGAAACCCAACGCCATATGGAATAAGGGTTGCATCCGAGATGGCAACTGCTTGCGCAGATAGAGAGTGGGCGGTAGTCAGTGGCGGTGCCTACGGAATTGATAGCGCGGCACATAAGGGAGCCCTTGCTGGTGAAGGTGTAACCGTCGCGGTACTTGCCAGCGGACTATTGCAAAATTATCCTGCAGGTAACGCTCGCCTCTTTCAAGAGATTAAAGAGAGTGGCTTACTGCTATCTGAAGTCATGCCTAATGTAAGCGCCGTTCCTCATAGATTCCTCACACGCAACCGTTTGATTGCTGCGCTCTCCCGAGGCACAGTGGTTGTAGAAGCCGCATTTCGAAGTGGCTCCCTGCGAACGGCGAGAGATGCAGCCGAGATATTTCGACCGGTCATGGCGATTCCTGGAGCGATCACTTCACCAGCCAGCGAAGGATGCCATCGCCTGATCAACGAGCGATGCGCCGAGTTGGTCACCTCCATCTCAGATATTCTGGAATTGGTAACTCCACTTTAGATTGAGTGAGAGAATTGCGTCATGAACCAAGAGCATCGCGCCGGATTTGTCGCCATTGTTGGACGCCCCAACACCGGTAAATCCACGCTAGTAAATGCCCTCGTTGGTCGAAAGATTGTTATTACCTCGCATCATCCAAACACAACTCGAAATCCAATTCGCGGAATTATTACCCGTCCAAACTTTCAGATGATTGTTGTAGACACCCCTGGTCTGCATAAACCCAAGACCTTGCTTGGTACCCGACTAAATGCGATGGTCTCGGAGAATCTTGAGTCAGTCGATGCAGCGCTGCTCTGTCTGCCAGCGGATGAAGCCATTGGCGCAGGGGATGAGTTCATCGCCCGGGAATTGATTTCTAAGCGACAAGTATTTATTGCGGTCACTAAAATTGATCGCGTTAAGCCAGAAGAGCTCATGGCGCATCTCGCCGCCGTCAATTCATTTGCGCAAAAGGTAGGGCTCAAGGTTGTGGAAATAGTTCCGCTCTCGGCAAAGCGGGAGGAGCAGACCGAACTTCTCCTAGATCTGCTCAGCAAAGCCCTCCCACTCTCACCATCGCTCTATCCAGAAGATATAACTACGGATCAAGCAACCGAGATGACTATCACTGAACTTATTCGCGAGGTAGCGATTGAGAAGTTATATGAAGAGTTGCCGCACTCAGTAACCATCACCATCGATGAGATGAGCAAGCGGGAGGGAAAGAATTTCTACGATATTCACGCAACCCTCCATGTAGAGCGCGATAGTCAAAAGTCCATCATTATCGGTCCACAAGGCTCACGCTTGAAAGATATCGGAATGGGTGCAAGAGCGGCCATTGAAACATTTCTCGATGCCAAAATATATTTAGGCCTGCATGTGAAAGTCTCCAAGGAATGGCAGCGAGATCCTAAGGCGCTGGCCAAGTTGGGCTTTATCGAGCGTTAATTTGTTTTTCGGCTGGCAAAATATGAACCGAGCAAAACAAGTGGAAGCCCAGTAACAATTCCCAGAGTTAAAGGTTCGCCCAGTAAAATCACTCCAAGCAGAACTGCGAATGCGGTGTTGAGATACGTGACGAGTGATGCACGAGTCGGTCCAATGATGGGCATCAATTGGAAGAAGAGAATAAAAGCGAGTGCGGTAGGAAAAAGGCCAAGCAAGATTACTGAACTTGTCACAGTGAACGACGGCATATGGCTGGGCAGATGTGTCAGCGCGAGTGGCGCGTAGATGACAGCAGTAAATGCCATAGCAATTCCATTGACCGCAATTCCATCCACCGTTGGAATCTTTCGATTGACCAAGATAGTGGCCCATGAGTAACCCATGGCCGCGACAATAATCATTGCAATCGCGAGCGGACTTTGTTTGCCCGAGAAACTTTCGATTCCAACAACAAGAACGACCCCGATAAAGCCAAGTATTAGACCAAAGAGGCGCTTTTTATGCCATACAGATTTATCGCCATGAAACGATGCTTGGAGCGTGGACCAGATCGGAACGGTAGCAACTAATAATCCAGCCAATCCGGAGGAGAGTTTTTTCTCTGCGGTCGTAATCAAAATCCAAGGACCAACCATCTCGCCAAGTGCATAGGGAATGACATAACGAAGATTGGCGAAGCCAACGCGCAGGCTCTTTCGATGGATCGCCATCGGAATGAGAATTAAAGAGCCAATGAGAACTCGACTGAAAACAATCACGACCGGGGAGAGGTCTCTGACCGCTACCTTCATCAGCAGGTAAGGGATTCCCCAAAGTAGTCCAGTGAGCAGGAATAGGCCCCAGTTTTTACGTGACATTTATATCCAGTCCTATTTCTTTGAGTTAATTACTGATTGATAAAGCGCGCGAGTTTGATCTGCAATTGATGCCCATGAGAAATCCTTGATAGCTCGAGCACGACCAGCTGCGGCGTAAAGTGCAAGTCGATCCGGATCGCCCATAAGTTCAGTGACCTTCTGTGCGAGTGCGGATTCAAATGCCGCTGCATCGCCCGTATAGTCCACAAGTTCGCCGGTTATTCCTTCTTGTACAACTTCCGGAATCCCGCCAACGCGTGATGCCAATACCGCAGTCTGACAGGCCATCGCCTCTAGATTCACAATTCCTAGCGGTTCATAAATGGAAGGACAGATAAAAAGTGCGGCGCTGGAGAGAAGAGCTTTTACTTCGGCTTGCGGCAGCATCTTTTCAAACCAATGCACATTCGTGCGAGTGGATTGCAGTTCGGCGATAAGAGTTGAGACTTCTGCGCCGATTGCTGGTTCATCTGGACTTCCCGCCGCAAGAACAAGTCCAATATCGGGAGCGACTTCTTTCCAGGCACGAAGAAGATGTCCTAAGCCTTTTTGTCTGGTAATTCGTCCTACAAAAAGTACATAGGGGCCATTGATTCCGTATTTAGCGAGCAACTGCGGATCGGGCGAAGGTGAGTACTTCTCGGTATCAACACCATTTAAAATTGTATGAACTTTAGTCGGATCTAAATCTGGATATGCGCGAAGTACATCTCGTTTCATGCCATTGCTGACCGCAATGATGGCATCGGCGCTCTCATATGCAGTTCGTTCCGCCCAAGAAGAAAGTTTGTAGCCGCCGCCGAGTTGTTCTGCTTTCCATGGCCGATCGGGCTCCAGTGAGTGAGCAGTAATTACATGGGGGATGCCATGGAGGAGCGAGGCAAAGTGGCCAGCCATATTTGCATACCAAGTGTGCGAATGCGCCAGTTCTACACCTGCTACACCTTGTGCAATCTGCAGGTCAGTTGCAAGAGCAGCCAGGGCGGGATTGAGCTCTTGTAGCTCGGCGGGCAACGGATAGGCAGTTGCATCACTTCTAAGTTCGCCGAAGCAGTGCACATCTACCTCAATGGTGCTTCGCAGCGCCTTAGTAAGTTCAAAGGCATGGACACCAGCGCCACCATAAATGTGGGGCGGCCATTCTTTGGTCAGTATTCCCACGCGCATGAGAGAAGGGTATCGTTACGTCATGGCTCGCCAAGAACCCCTGCTTAGTATCGTTTTGGCTGGCGGCGAGGGCAAGCGTTTGATGCCACTTACCGCCGACCGGGCCAAGCCGGCAGTTCCATTTGGCGGGGCATATCGACTCGTGGACTTTGTCCTCTCAAATTTAGTCAATGCCTCAATGACAAAAGTTGCAGTGCTAACACAATATAAATCTCACTCGTTGGATAAGCACATCACTACTACTTGGCGGCTATCGACGCTCACTGGAAATTACATTACTCCGGTACCTGCGCAACAACGCCTCGGCCCTCGTTGGTATACCGGTAGCGCAGATGCCATCCTGCAAAACTTTAATCTCATTCAAGATGAGAACCCTAAGCACGTGCTGGTCTTTGGTGCCGATCACGTGTATCGAATGGATCCGCAGCAAATGTTTGATTTCCATCTGGAGATAAAGGCTGGCATCACCATTGCCGCCATCCGGGTAAAGCGCAGCGAAGCATCAGAATTTGGCGTCATCGAACTTGCCGAAGATGGAATTACCGTCAAGGCTTTCCATGAAAAACCGAGCGATCCTCCTGCAATGCCGGGTAATCCGGAGTACTCGTTGGTTTCAATGGGCAATTACATCTTCCGTCGCGAGGAGATGGAAGAGGCCTTAATTCTTGACTCAGAAGACCTCGATAGTCGTCACGATATTGGCGGCAACATCATCCCGATGATGGTTGCGCAAGGAAGAGCGTTCGCTTATGACTTCACAAATAACATTGTGCCGGGCGAGACCGAGCGCGATAAGGGTTATTGGCGAGATGTGGGAAGTATCGATGCCTATTACGACGCACATATGGATTTAGTCTCCATTCACCCAATTTTCAATCTTTACAATCGTGAGTGGCCACTTCTCACAAATCCGCCATCACTACCACCAGCAAAATTCTCGGAGAATGGCTCTGCTGTGGACTCAATTGTCGGAGCTGGTTCCATCATCGCTGGTGGCCGGATGGAGCGATCGGTCGCCTCTTTTGATGTACTCCTTGGCACCAATGCACTAGTGCAGGGTTCGGTTCTGATGCCCTCAGTTCGGGTCGGCCAGAATGCCATAATCAGAAATGCCATCTTAGATAAAAATGTGGTTGTAGAACCTGGAGCTCAGGTTGGCGTCGATCATGAAAAGGACCGCCAGCGTTTCACGATCTCCGATGGTGGAATTGTGGTGGTCGGCAAAGGCGTGACCATTACCGCTCACTAATCCAAGAGTGAATTAATCTCCTTCGCTAAATCGCTTTGAATGAGCTCTGAGTCAGGAGTTACTTCGGCCAAGATAAAGCAACCGTGGATTTGTCCTTCCCACTCTCGGTAGATAACTCGTACCCCACTTCGCTTCAGTTGATCGGCATAGGCGTAACCATCATCAAGCAGAGGATCAAATTCGGCGGTGAAGATTATTGCCGGGGCTACTCCGGTTAAATCTTTGGCGGAAGCAGGTACGGCATATGGGTTTTTGATATCGGCGCTTGCGTTTAAATATTGCTTCCAAAACCATTCCATAGCTTTTGCGGTTAATCCATACCCCATTGCAAATTCGCGAGCCGAATCGCTGCGAAGTGATGGATCCATGCATGGATAGATCAGAGCTTGAAATTTGAGATTTACGATTCTGGTATCGCGCGCCTTTATGGCAACTGCGGCTGCAAGTGTTGCACCAGCGCTGTCACCGCCAACGCCAATTTGCTCTGGATCGATACCAAGCAGTGATGCGTTCTGTAATGCCCATTCCAGCGTTGCATAACAATCATCGAATGGAATGGGAAATTTATGCTCAGGTGCTTTTTGATATCCAACGGCGATAACCACAAACTGTCCTTTATTAGCCATTGATCGCAGAGCTTGCTCATAAATATCCAAAGTATTGAGTACCCAGCCACCGCCATGAAAATAGAGCAGAGCGGGCAGGTTTTTTCCTTTTGGATTTTCAAATGGGCGATAAATCCGAATTGGAAGATCACTGGTTGGACCTGGAATAAAACGGTGTTGTACCGAGTGAATTGGTTCGGGAGTACCAGAGAGCAGAGGGCGCCCTTCAAGATTGGCACGAAGCGTGGCGACCGGGGCTTCCCACGGAGCCGGAAGGCCTTTCGCGGCTAAATTCTGGAGATATTGACTCATCTCTGGCTTCATGGGCCAAGCCTAGTGAGGGTAGACTTTCGCCGTCATCGTGGACGAAGAATTTATATAAATTTTCATCGGAGTTAAAGATGCGTATTGGTGTTCTCACTGGTGGCGGCGACTGCCCAGGTCTCAACGGAGTTATTCGCGCAGTTGTGCGCAAAGGCGTTAAAGAATATGGCTACGAATTTGTCGGCCTACGCGATGGCTGGAAAGGCCCGCTAGAAGGCTTAACCATGCCTTTGACCCTAGAAAATACTCGCGGGATTCTCCCCAAAGGCGGAACGATTCTCGGCTCATCTCGCACTAACCCTTTTAAAATCGAAAATGGCGTAGAACGCATCAAAGAGAATTTGGCCAAGCTCGGTATAGATGCCCTGGTTGCAATTGGTGGCGAAGATACTCTCGGAGTTGCTACCAAACTCGATGCCCTCGGCGTTAAGGTGGTTGGAGTTCCCAAGACAATTGATAATGACCTCAGCAACACCGATTACACCTTTGGTTTCGATACCTCAGTAAATATCGCGATGGAGGCCATCGATCGCCTTCACACAACCGCGGAATCACATCACCGTCCACTGGTCGTCGAGGTTATGGGTCGCCATGCTGGTTGGATTGCGATGCACGCAGGCATTGCCGGCGGCGCCGCAGCAATTCTGATTCCCGAAATTAAATTCTCGGTTGAGAAAGTCTGCAACTGGGTGGAATCTCGATTCGCCGATGGCTTTGCTCCAATTATCGTTATTGCCGAAGGCGCGATTCCACAAGATGGCGATATGAAGGTCAAGGATCAGACCCTGGATGCCTTTGGCCATGTAAAGCTCTCCGGTATCGGCGATTGGCTCGCCGGTGAGATCGAGGAGAAGACTGGCCGCGAAACTCGTTGCACCGTCCTTGGCCATATCCAACGTGGTGGATCTCCCACCGCTTTTGACCGCGTGCTCTCTACTCGCTTTGGTCTTAGCGCGATTTCAGCGATTCATGAAGGTGACTTTGGCAAGATGGTTGCGCTTCATGGAACCAATATCGCTCGAGTTCCCCTAGCTTCGGCCACCACAGAGCTCAAAGTTGTAAAACCAGAGTTCTATGCAGAATCGGAGATTTTCTTCGGGTAATTGCGCCGCGTAAGCGTCTGCAACTTCCCTAAGATATAACTTATGACTTCTTTAGAATCACTATTTACTCCTGGCCTTGTAGCTGCTCAACAACCACAATGGCCAGGGGGAGTCGATGGCGCCGCCGTTCAGGGCGCAGTAAATACTTTAAAGAAGTTGCCACCGCTTGTATTTGCCGGTGAGTGCGATGCGCTCAAAGCAAAAATTGCCGTCGCGCAGGAAGGTAAGGCCTTCTGGTTGCAAGGCGGGGATTGCGCCGAAACTTTTGCGGCCGCTACCGCCGATTCAATACGAAATCGCATTAAGACCATCCTTCAAATGGCTGTAGTCCTTCAATATTTCGCCAGCTTGCCGGTAATCAAAGTTGGACGTATGGCTGGACAGTTTGCCAAGCCTCGCTCCAATGACAATGAGACCCGAAATGGCGTAACTCTTCCGGCCTATCGCGGCGATGCCGTAAATGATTTGGAATTTACCGAGACTTCCCGAACCCCAGATCCACAACGTTTGGTGCAGGTATATAACACCTCGTCCTCCACGCTCAACTTAGTGCGCGCTTTTACGCAAGGCGGCTTTGCCGATGTTCGCGAAGTTCATAATTGGAATAAAGGTTTTGTCAGCGATCCTCGATTTGGCACCCGTTACGAGCAGATGGCAACCGAACTTGGCCGCGCCCTCGAATTTATGACATCGGCAGGCGTGGATCCGGAAGCCTTTAAGACCGTTGATTTCTACTCGAGTCACGAAGCGCTGATTCTGGAATATGAAAAGGCTTTAACGCGGATCGATTCTCGTACCAACTTGGCCTATGACGTCTCGGCGCACTTCCTCTGGATTGGTGAACGCACTCGTCAGCTCGATGGCGCACATATGGATTTCGCAGCAAAGATTCATAACCCGATTGGTATCAAACTTGGACCAAAATCCACCGTTGAAGATGCACTTGCCATGATCGCCAAACTAAATCCAGATAACGAGCCAGGTCGCCTTACCTTTATTACTCGTATGGGTGCCGGCCAAATTCGCGAAAAGCTACCGACGCTGGTTAAGGCGGTAACTGATTCTGGTGCGAAAGTACTTTGGGTCTGCGACCCAATGCATGGAAATACCTATGAAGCCCCCAGTGGATATAAGACTCGCAAATTTGATGATGTTATGGATGAAGTACGCGGCTTCTTCGAAGTTCATAAAGCGCTCGGTACCCATCCAGGCGGCATCCACATTGAACTCACCGGTGATGATGTCACTGAATGCGTGGGTGGTGGAGAGCAGATCTCTGAGGACGACTTGGCCACACGCTATGAGAGTGCGTGCGATCCTCGCCTTAATCACTCGCAATCGCTCGAGCTCGCCTTCTTGGTGGCCGAGATGTTGCGCGACCGCTAAGCCCCCTTCTCAAGAGCGCAATTTACCCTTAGGGTTTCGTTGTGCTCCTGACTTCTACCTTTAAGAGCCCTGTTGGGTCGCTCTACTTGGTCAGTGACGAACATATTCTCCTTGGAGCTGGATTTCGGAGTTTCGCTGATCTCTTTGAACGCATGGATCCCATTGACTCCGGCAAGAAACCCAATTCAATTAAAACAATTCCCATCATTACAGATTTAATCTCCGATTATTTCGACGGTGACATATCAGCTTTTGGCGGAATTCAAACCAGGCAACCAGGGGCCGAATTTTCCCAAGCGGCTTGGAAAGCGATGCGAAAAATTCCCGCAGGCAAAGTATGGTCATACTCTGAATTAGCAAAGCGCGCGGGTTCGCCCGATGCGGTGCGCGCTGCTGGAAGTGCCTGTGCTCGGAATTTGATTGCACCGATTATCCCTTGCCACCGAGTTGTAAAAACCGGGGGAGCGCTAGGCAATTATGGATATGGCCTAGATATTAAAGAGTGGTTCTTACGCCACGAAGGCGCGCTTAAGTAATTCCGGTAGGACTTGGCAGACCTTTTCAATATCTGCATCCGTTATATCTAAATGTGTAACAAGTCTTAAGAATTTTGGACCCAGGGCGCTGGCGGCAATTCCTTGAGCTTTGAGTTGATCATTGAGCGCAGCTGCAGTGAGCGTGGTGTTGGTTAAATTCAAAGCGACAATATTGGTATCAACATGACTTGGATCAATAGTGGAAGGAACTGCTGCATGGCAGGCCTGTGCAATTTTCTTAGCTCGGGCATGATCATCTGCCAGTCGCGCTAAATTGTGATCGAGCGCATAATGTCCGGCCGCGGCAAGAATTCCCACTTGGCGCATTCCACCGCCATATCGTTTTCGCCAGATGCGAGCGGAGGCGATCCGCTCCTTGGATGATGCAAGTACAGAGCCAACCGGGGCGCCTAAGCCTTTTGAGAGACAGACACTTACGGTGTCGAAATTTCTGCCGTAATCCTTGAGCGAGATTCCAGTTGCTACATGGGCATTCCATAGTCGGGCACCATCTAGATGCATAGCAAGTCCTAGTGCGCGTGATTGAGTCCGTAGCTTCACAATCTCTTCGATAGGTTGAATCGTTCCGCCGCCAAAGTTATGAGTATTTTCAACGGCAATTGCCGTCGTAGAGACCAAGTAAGGTCCACCATCTGGCCTGGCAATGTTTAGGGCATCATCTGCTCGCAGCAATCCACGATCGGCCTGCCAGGTTCGAGATGTAATTCCGCTAAAGACTGCGGCGGCACCGAGTTCTGCTCGGACAATATGAGCCTGGGAATCACAAATTATCTCTTCGCCAGGTTTTACAAGTAATCGCATTGCAAGTTGATTTGCAAGTGAACCAGACGGCGCAAAGAGCGCAGCTTCTGCGCCTAGCAATTCGGCGATTCGCTCCTCTAATGAATTGACGGTTGGGTCATCGCTGTAGACGTCATCTCCTACGGGTGCGCTCATCATTGCTTCGCGCATACCGGAAGATGGCTTGGTTACTGTGTCGGAGCGAAGATCAATCATGGATTAATCTTCTCACGCCCTTCGGCCCAAATAATCAAATACATCGCCACCATTACCATTGCTCCGCCAGCCGCCGTCTTGCTTGTCATGGATTCATGAGCGAAGAGAATCCCAAATATTGCGGCGAAGACGACCTCCATTGTAAGAATGACGGCAACCGTAGTAGGAGCCATAAAAGATTGGGCCCAGGTCTGAAAGATAAAGGCCACGGCAGTAGCGAAGAGTGCGCAATAGATGATTGCCCACCAAACGCCAGCATCTGGTGGGGTATGAAAGCCGCTCTTTAAACTTGCAAGTGAGGTCAGGAGCGCACAAGTGCCTAGCTGAACCACTGTGAGCGCGTAAGTGTCCATGCCGCTCGACCATTCACCAAGCGCGACGATATGCGCGGCAAAGAGCAGGGCGCTAATGAATACTAGAAATTCTCCAAGTCCAAGGTGCAAACCCTTGAAGGAGAGAATCAATAAGCCTGCAGTTGCCAGCAGAACCGAGAACCATTGCAGACGATGAATCGCTTTGCGAAGCACCAGGGCGCCAATCACTGGAGTAAGAACCACATAGAGGCCAGTAATAAAGCCGGTCTTAGCCACTGTGGTGAGTGTGAGTCCAAATGATTGAAAGATATAGCCGCCACCTAAGAAGGTTCCAACAAGTGCGCCCTTGGCCAAAAATCTTCGATCTATTTTATTGAGTACTTTGGGCTTGAGTGCAATCAGCACAAGTGTGGCCACAATAAATCGCCAGGCTAGAAATGAGTTGACATCAATTCGATGGAGCGAGCTCTTCATGACAACAAAGGCGCCACCCCAAATCGCTGATACGGCTAAGAGGATGGCGGCGAAGAGGCTCTTTCGTTCAACCGCTTTCATTTAATTTTGCTGCGCATTTTTTTCAGGAGCGCAACTTCTCTCCCATGTTCTGGCTCCATTCCAGGAGTTTCGAGTATGAGTGGAGCATTTGCAATTGCAGGATGTGCCAGTAATTCCTCAAATGGCTTTAAGCCAATTTCGCCCTCGCCGAGATTTTGATGTCTATCTTTCAAAGCTCCACAGATATCCATCGAGTCATTTGCATGAATCAGCTGAATCCGTTCTACTCCCACAATCGAGACCAGTAAATCAAGGGTTTCAGTCATGCCACCCTTTTTGGCAATGTCATGACCAGCTGCAAATACATGGCAGGTATCTAGACATACTCCAACTTTTGGGTGCCACTCCAGCGCGTCAAAGTAATGTACGAGGTCATCGAGTTTCTTCACTAAAGATTGTCCTTGACCGGCAGTCGGCTCGAGGAGTAACCATGGGTCTTCATCCTTAAGCTTCTTTAATACCGGAGCCATTCCTTTTTTGATCTGCTTCCACGCATTAGGCAAGTGATCAGCATCTACGGCAGAGCCAGTGTGTATGACCACTCCCTTTGCGCCAATCTCTCGGCCGCGCTTTAGCGAGTAGGCAGTTGAGGCGACCGAATTTTCATACGTTGATGCAGTAGGCGAGCCAAGATTGATCAGGAATGGGGCATGTACGTAGGTTTCAATGTCCAGCGCCTCGGCCTTATCGCGAAAGGCTTTATCGGCCTCCGGATTTGCCTCCGGCATCGCCCACCCTCGTGGATTCGAGGCGAATACTTGAATTGCTTCGGCGCCAATTTCTTCGGCGTAAGCGATAGAGCGTTTAGCCATCCCGCCAGAGGTGGGGGTGTGGGCGCCGAGACGAGGTAAGTGAGCTGTTGCCATGAGGCGAGCCTAACCCAGAGTGATTGTGACTGTGGCACCTGGCTTCACTTTGCTCTTAGCTTTTGGCGATATGGATATGACTACTTTATTTCGGCGAGTTCCAATCACCCGCTTTTTCACAAGGAGTCCGAGATTTTGAATTGCGCTTCGAGCTTTTGCCTCGCTCATTCCAGTGACTTGAGGTACATATGCATATGCCGGACCTTGGGAGACGATTAAGGTAATTACCGACTTCTTATTTGCAGTCGGAGCTGTAGGAGCGGATTGTGAAATTACCATTCCGATCGCAACGGTATCGCTGTAGCCATAAATGGTATTTACGGTAAAGCCGGCATTGGTAATTTCATTAAGTGCTTGATCAGCAGATAGCCCAACATAAGAAGTGCCACCCAAAGCCTGACCAAGGCTGGTGATGATATTAATCATCGCCCCGCGCTTGGCAGGTGAGGCTGCGGCCGGCGAAGTAGTGGCCACCATATCTTTGGGAATTGTGTCGCTATATTCCTGCGAAGTTGTACCCACTTGTAATCCTGCAGCTTTAAGCGCAGCAGTAGCGGCATCAACGCTTGAACCCGATACATCAGGAACGGAAATTCTTTCCGGGCCACCAGAGATTGTGAGGTGAACGGTTCCATGAACTCTGACCGAGCCACCACCACCCGGTTCTGTCGCCAGGATGAGACCTTTCTTCGTCTCCTCGCTAAATTGCGTTCCAGCTACATCAGATTTTAAGCCAAGCGTCGCCAAGGTGGAGTTAGCTTGGCTTTGGGTTAATCCCACCAATGATGGGATCGCAACTTTAGCCCCAGAAAAAAAGAAGTGGAAGGCGCCATAGGTAAGTGCAACCACAAGTAGCAGCGCGATAAATCTATTTCTCTTGACTCGCTTGGAGAGCTTGCGCTTGCGCTTGATCTCAGCAGTTGAGCTCTTTTTTGAGGTAGCCACTTCATCCTTCTCTCTAGCGGAAGTTAACTCTGAAATAGTTGTAGAAATTACTGGCGCCCCGATGCCCACAGCGCCGCGTAATTTTTGTGCTCGAGATTTGGTTCGCTCTTCTTTAATTAATGGTGGGACATCAAGTTCTAAACTAAGTTGCCTGTTACTTGGGTCCAAGTCTCGCTGCAGCCTTTGAATCTCACTTTCTAGTTCAACCGCGCTTGCATATCGCTTATCGGGGTTGGGATCAGTGGCGCGTACAACAATCGCATCTAGCAGACTAGGGATTCCCGCTTTTAAGGAGGAGGGAGCAGGAACTCGTTCGTTTACATGCTTATAAGCGATTTGAATCGGCGAATCGCCTTCAAAGGGTCTGGTACCCGTCAACATTTCAAAGAGCACGATTCCGAGGGCATAGACATCGCTGCGGGCATCGCTTACGCCTCGTTGTACTTGTTCGGGGGATAGGTAGGAGACGCTTCCTAAAATGACGCTGGATTCAATTGTCATCGTGGCCGAACTTTGCCCACCTCGGGCCAGCCCGAAGTCGGCGACCTTGACTCGACCATCCTTGGCTATCAAAATATTTTCCGGCTTAATATCGCGATGCACAATCCCTAATTTATGAGCAGCTACGAGCGCGCTGATGACTGGTGAGATATATCGAAGCGCCTCTTTGACGCCGAGCGAGCCCTTCTCGTGAATAAGTTCGCGCAAGGTAAATCCATCGACAAATTCCATAACCAGAAACACTGCCGGCGCTCCGCCTTCATTCCAGCCTTGATCTTGAATCGCCACCACATTGGGATGAGATAAGGAGGCAGCGGCTTTAGCTTCGCGAATAAACCGGGTTACATACTCTTCATCGTTGGCCAGATGTGGATGCATAATTTTGACTGCAACCATACGGTCTAGGCGCAAATCGAGCGCTGAATAAATACTGGCCATTCCGCCTGCTGCAACCAGCTTCTGGAGTTGGTATCGCCCATCAATGAGCTCGCCAGTTAAGTCAGACACGGTGAAATCTTATGGAGTGCCCGCCCGCCCTAGCCTTTATGGCGCGCCATAAAGCTGGTGATCTGCCGCTGCCTTCGTCTGCTCGTCGGCAAAGTGTTTGAGTTCGGCTCGCTTAAAGCCTTTTATCTGCGCCTCTATTTCAAATCCATCACGCTCGAGGACTCGCTCGAGTCCTAACTCCATGGAGACTTCAATCCAAATTGCAACCGAAGTCGAGCTTCGCATTATTCGTTGCCCCGAACCCACTCCTTCAACGATGGTGATGGGGGAGGAGTGATAAAGCTGAGGTTCATCATATTTATGAATGAGCCAATCGAATTTTGGTAAATGAAAATTACGACCCGAAGCAACACCAGGAAGCAATTGATTTTTCAGAAGTGAGGTGAGCTCGCCTGTGAGCGCGCGCTCCCACCCGTTGTACAAGTCATCCATATGAATAACGGTGATTTCGTCACCAATTGCTTGCGCGATTTGAGATGCGAGTGTTGTTTTACCCGATCCTGCTGGACCATCGATAGTGATGAGCTTTGATTCGCCACATTTGGGTGGCGATTGCTCAATGCTCTGAAGTATGGGCGATAAATGATGTGGCACGAGACTCCTTTAGCCAACGCTTCCAACCGGCAACAGCAATGAGGACAAAGATGAAGTAGAGGATGGAGGTCAGGTAGTACTTTCCATGCCAGAACTGATAGGTATAGACAGCATCAACAACAAACCAGAGCGGCCAATTCTCATATTTTTCAACCACCATCAAGACTTGAGCGACGCAGCTTCCAACAAATCCGAATGCATCGGTGAGTGATGCCGCAGCCCCTACCTTTTTAAGAAGTGGATAGAGCGCGCCCCAAGCAATAACTCCGCCAATAGCCCAGTAACTCTTCTCCTTCGTGGTCAGGCGCGCAGGCACTGCACCTTTCTTGCCCCAACCAAACCAACCCCAGAAGCCTCCGGCTATGAAGATCAATTGCAGCCAAGCACTTGCATAGTATTTCTCTTGCCAGAAGAGAACTGCATATAACATCGAACTGATATTCCACCACGGCCAGGTTGAGCGAGGACCAAATACACCCAGACCTACTCCAACTACGGAGGTTACGAAGGCGAAAAATTCAAGATAGGTGAGCTGGTATCCCCACGCGGTGAAGAAGACTGCCATTAGATGAAAATGCATGATTAACCCCTTTCCAATTCGCATTACCGAACTGGTTCGACGGTCGATCCGAATTTCGGACCCTCTCAGCCAATACAGCGGCTCCCGTTGTATTGAACTGTAGCCTTTTTATTTGCGGCGTGCGAGGAATGCGCGAAGAAATGCGGGGAGAGCTACTTTGATTCGGCGCCAGGTTGACGTCTTTGCCCGGTGCGTAAATATTTGATAATCAATCCTTTCGACCTCATCGACAATTCCGCAGTACAGCTCGGAGGCGGTTTGGATGCAGGCTCTACTTTCCGGCGCAAGCAGTGCAATGCCTGGCTCTGCCTCTCGTTGCAATCTGCGGACGCGGGCAATCTGTTCTTGCAAGGCTGAGCGAATCTGTGGGGTAAGGATGCGCGCTTCCAGCATCTCATAACTCACGCCATGAGCTTGTAGCTCTGAAATTGGAAGATAGATTCGCCCTCGGTCTAAATCCTCACCCACATCGCGAATGAAGTTGGCTAGTTGAAAAGCGGTTCCTAATTTTTCGGCGGCCATTACGGTTTCAGGTGCGGTTTCGGGAGAAAGTGAACCCAGGATCGGAAGCATTTCTAGGCCGATGACCGAAGCTGATCCATATACATATTCCATTAAATCTTCGTAGCTCTGATACTCGGTGACAGTTAAATCCATCTCCATGGAGTGAAGGAAAGCTTCAAAGTAGGCAATCGGGATAGAAAATCGCTGCACGGTATCAACCAGTGCTCGACCAATGTGATCATGGCTGCGACCGGCACGAATGTCAGCTAGCACCCCTTGCCCCCAGGTGCGAAGGTGCTCTGCCTTCTCGGAGTCGGTGAGCTCTGATGCCAGGTCATCGACTATTTCGTCGGCATACCGAGCAAAGCCATAGAGCGCATGGACAAAGGGGCGCTTCTCCGGCGGGAGGAGCAGGGTCGCTAGGTAATAAGTCTTGCCGTGCAGGGCATTTAGCCGCTTGCATTCAGCATAGGAGGCCCGCAGGGATGGTTCGGTGATACCAGCACGCGTGAGCTCATCCATGGGTGAACTCTACTTTCGAAGTCGGGCCAGCGTGGCGAACTCTCAGGTAACCCTCGGCAACCAGTATTTTCCCTCTATTCCCACGGTCTTGTGAGCCGACTAATCACACGGGGTCGCAAACACCCCCGATAACAAAATCAGGAAGGTCCCTCATGCTCGATTCGTTCTTCAAAATCACAGAACGCGGATCAACAGTAGGCCGTGAAATCCGTGGTGGCTTCGTCACCTTCTTCACAATGGCATACATCGTTGCGCTCAATCCGCTCATCATCGGTCTGGCCAAAGACAGCACCGGTAAGTACCTCGGTGGCGATGGTTCCCATCCAAACCTCGCAATGGTGGCAGCAATGACAGCTCTTATGGCTGGTCTCTTGACCATCCTGATGGGCGCAGTTGCTAACTTCCCATTGGCGCTCGCTACCGGTCTCGGTCTAAACACATTCGTCGCTGTTGGTATCGCCTCTCGTATGACTTGGGCCGATGCAATGGGCCTCATTGTGCTCGAGGGCATCATTATTACGGTTTTGGTTCTTACTGGCTTCCGTACTGCAGTATTCCGCGCGGTTCCGCAACAACTCAAGATCGCAATCTCTGTTGGTATCGGACTATTCATTACTTTGATCGGTCTAGTCGATTCCGGATTCGTACGTCGTACCGGTTCCGGTCCAGTCCCAGTACAACTTGGCGACAATGGAAATCTTGTTGGCTGGCCAATTGTTGTATTTGGTTTTGGTCTGCTCTTGATGATCGCGCTCTTGGTAAAGAAGGTTAAAGGTGCAATTCTCATCAGCATCATCACCTCAACCGTTGTCGCAATCATCGTGGAGAAGGCGTTCAAGATCGGCCCTAACTTTGATGGCGCAACTGGCAAGGTCAATCCAAAGGGTTGGGGACTTAACGTTCCAGCACTTCCAAGCAAAGTTGTGGCAAAGCCTGATTTCGGCCTATTTGGTCACTTCAGCATCTTCGGTGGATTCCATGTCGCTGGCATAACTATCATCTCCGCAGTTCTCCTTGTCTTCACGCTCTTGCTCTCTGACTTCTTCGACACCGTCGGAACAGTCACCGCAATTGCAACCGAAGCTAATTTGATTGATGCCCAAGGCACAATTCCAAATAACAATAAGATCCTTATTGTCGACTCACTTGCAGCAGCGATGGGCGGCGTTGGAAGTATTTCTTCTAACACTTCATACATCGAATCAGCATCAGGCGTCGGCGAAGGTGCTCGCACAGGTCTTGCCTCTGTCGTGACTGGAATTCTCTTCCTGCTCACCACTTTCTTGGCTCCACTTGTTGCCGTCATTCCTTACGAGGCTGCAACTCCAGCCCTCGTCATCGTTGGTTTCTTGATGATGTCTCAGATCAAGGAAGTGGAGTGGTCAGATTATGGAATTGGTATTCCAGCATTCTTGACCATCATCTTGATGCCATTTACCTACAGCATCTCAGTCGGTATTGGCGCAGGATTTATCTCACATGTATTGATCCGTTTGGTCCAAGGTCGTGGAAAGGAAGTTCACGGACTTCTCTACTTCGTCTCTGGTCTATTCGTCATCTATTTCTTGCAATCTCCAATTAGCGTTTGGATTGCTAAGTAATAGTTCAATAGTTGAATCAGGCTCTGGGGGATATCCTTCAGAGCCTGATTTATTTATGAAGGGGAAGTTATGAGAGCGGAAGAGTTGAATGAGCTGCAGGCGATTATTCGCGATGTCCCAGATTTTCCATCTCCCGGAATTCTCTTTAAGGATATAACACCACTACTCCGTGATTCTCGCGCCTTCGGCCTCGCTGTATCAGGGTTGGCCGAACTAGCGGAAGATGTGGATTACATCGCAGGTGTAGAGGCTCGCGGCTTTATTTTTGGGGCAGCAATCGCCCAGAAAACTGGAAAAGGTTTCATTCCGATCAGAAAGAGTGGCAAGCTGCCCGCTGCAAGTTATTCCGATAGTTATTCCCTGGAATATGGCGAGAGCACGCTACAGATTCATCAAGATGCTCTGCACCCTGGAGAGCGAGTAATGATTATCGATGATGTGCTGGCCACCGGCGGAACTTTAGCTTCCGCTATTCGCTTGGTTGAGCGTTGTGGTGCAGTCGTAGGTTCCCTAGCTGTTCTGATGGAGATTGTTGGCCTTGAAGGAAAAAGTAATTTAGCTAATCAATTTCCTCAAGTTTCGCTATCAATCTTGATTAACGAATAGCTCCAACAATTCGCTCGGCGGCGAGGCGACCTGAGATAAGCACCATCGGCACTCCAACTCCAGGTTGAGTTCCAGATCCGGCAAAAACAACATTCTCAAATCCTTGCGCCATATTCTTTGATCTAAATGGACCGGTCTGGAAGAAGGTATGCGCTGCTGCAAATGGCGCGCCAGCCTCCATTCCCTGGGCCTGCCAATCTAGTGGCGTGGTCATATGCTCCACTTCAATAGAGTCGCCAAATCCGGTGTAGCCACGCTCCTCCATAGTTTTGATCATTTGGTCGCGATATTTCGGCCCTTGGACCTTCCAATCGATATCTGCAGTTAAGTTTGGCGTAGGGAAGAGGACGTAATAGCTTGATTTTCCGGCCGGGGCTAAATCTTTATCGTCGTACGTTGGAACCGTAACCAGCAAACTCGGATCGGTCATGAGAATCTTCTTATTGATGAGCTCGTCAAAGACGCCATCCCAAGATTCGCCAAAGTGAATATTGTGATGGGCGAGATGGTCATAACTCTTGCTGGAGCCAATTAAAAGTGTGGCACATGATGGGGAGTAGTTCAGTCGCTTCACTTGGCGAGGTTCTTTACCCAGTAGCTCTTTATAGGCGATGGGGAGATCAGGGTTCAAAATCACAGCATCGCATTCGATGCGTTGACCATCCTCGGTGATGACTGCGCGCGCTCTGCCATTTGAGTGCTCAACAGATGTGACCGTTGTGTTGTATTTGAACTCAACGCCGTGCTTCTGTGCCGCTGCGGCGAGCGCGCGTGGGACAGCGTGCATTCCGCCCTTGGGGAAGAAGACGCCGTTAACTGAATCCATATAGGCGATGACTGCATAAATAGCGAGGGCTTGTTGTGGGCTGACTCCGGCGTACATCGCCTGGAATGAGTAAACCTTCTGAGTGCGTGGGTCTTTGAGAAATTCGCTGACTTTGGGAGCAAGTCTTTTGAAGCCACCAAGAGCTATGAGCCGCGCCAAATTAGGAGTGAGCAGGTTAAGAGGTGAGTCAATATTTCGGTCGATGAAATCATTCATCTCATACTTATAAAGCTTGGTGACAAAATCTACATACCGACCATATCCAGCTGCTTCATCAGCGCCGATCACGGTGCGAATCTCCTCTTGCATACGCCCAGTCTCGGCATGCACATCGAGCGATGAACCATCATGATAGAAAGCGCGGTACAAGGGCTTAAGCGGAAGAAGTTCGAGCCAATCCTTCATATCTTCGCCCACGCAAGAGAAACAATCTTGAATCAGGTCGGGCATTGTTAATACGGTTGGTCCGGTATCAAAGGCATAGCCCTCCTTATTGAGGAGCCCATTTCGACCACCCGGAACGCTCTCGCGTTCTACAACTGTAACCTTTCGCCCAGCGCCTGCCAGTCGTAGCGCAGCGCTGAGACCACCCAAACCAGCTCCGACGATAACAACGTGATCAGTTGGACCAGTTACTTTTTTCATGTATTCCTTTTTGTGACGATGGCGGCTAAATCGATCAGGGCCTTGCGTGCAGGCTCGGCAACGCGATCGCTATCTACTGCCTCAAGTGCGGAATTGGTGAGTGATGAAATGAGATCTTCTACTTCAGCAAGCGCATCGGTATTTACAATAATGGAGCGAATCTCTTCGACTGCATCTGAAGAGATTGATGGATTGCCAATATGTTCTTCCATGATTGCTCGTTGGGCATCCGAGACTCGATCGAAGGTGGTTGCCAAGAGCACAGTTCGCTTTCCTTCACGTAAATCATCTCCGGCTGGCTTACCGGTTTCAGACGGATTACCAAATACGCCAAGGACATCATCGCGCAATTGAAAGGCCTCACCGAGTGGAAGTCCATATGCAGAGTAAATTTTCATCAGCTCATCAGAATTACTTGTCCCAAGGGATGCGCCAAAATGTAATGGCCGCTCGATGGTGTACTTACCAGATTTGAAGCGGGCAACTTTGAGCGAACGTTCCACGCTCTGGCTGGCCAGAGTTGATTCATAGATATCAAGATATTGGCCGGCCATGAGTTCAACGCGCATCTCGTCGTACATGGGAAGAGCGCGTAAGAGTGCAGAGCTTTCTACCCCTGATTGATGGAGCATCTTTGCCGACCAAACTAGGGCTAAGTCGCCAAGCAGAATTGCCGAATTGATTCCGAATTGCGCCGCCGAACCCTCAGCGCCATCACGTTTGTGAAACGCCTCGAATGCCCGATGAATCGAGGGTGCACCCCGTCTTGAATCAGATCCATCCATGACATCGTCATGCATGAGTGCGCAAACGTGAATAAGTTCGAGCGCAGCCGATGCTTTGATCACTGCTTCATCGGGATGCGCACCTGTGCCCAAATATCCGACATAGGCGAAGATTGGACGAAGACGTTTTCCTGAGTCGCAGATAAAACTATGCATCGCCGAAGCAACAGCTTCAAGTTCTGGGCCAATCTCCCGCAAATATCGGCATTCTTGTGAGGAGAATTCCGCGAGGGCCGAGTTAAGTAAATCTCTCTGCTCTATCAGGCTGAAATTCGCGGCAAAAGTCATAAGGCAAGGGTAACCTGCGGGGTCTATGAGTTCGACATCTTTCTCTGTGGAGTTCTTCCCGCCTAAGGATTCCGCGGGTGAAGAACGCCTTTGGAGTGCAGTAGAACACCTCAAAGATATGGCACCCGATTTTATCTCGGTTACATATGGGGCTGGCGGCAGTACCCGTGACCGCACAGTGCGGATAACGAAGGAACTCACAGAACGAACCGGGATTTCGACCGTTGCACACTTAACCTGTGTTGGTTCGACTAAAGATGAGTTAAATCAGATACTCGATCAGTATTCGGCTTCCGGCATTAAAAGTATTTTGGCGCTACGTGGAGATCCCACCGGTGGACCTTCCGCACCGTGGCAAACCACTCTCGGTGGATTTGATCATGCCTCGCAATTAGTTGAGCTCGCAGCCGCGCGCGAAACTTTTGCAATTGGCGTAGCGGCATTTCCCGATGGCCATCCTGCCTCCGATGGTGATTTTGAAAGAGATATAGATGTACTCATCGCCAAAGAGCAAGCAGGAGCAAGCTTCGCCACAACTCAATTTTTCTTTGAAGCCGAGAAGTGGGAGCGATTAGTCCATCGGCTACGAGAGCGCGGCTCTTCCATGCCAGTCATAGCCGGAATTTTGCCCATCACCAATCTCAAGCAGTTGAAGCGGATGGGTGAGCTCAGCGGTATTCCTGTTCCGGCATCGATTGAAAAGAAATTTATTGGGTATGAAACCGATCCAGAATCGGTATCGAAAATTGGTACTGAGATTGCGACCGAGCTTTGTGAACAGTTACTTGCTTCGGGCGTTCCCGGCCTTCATTTCTACACCATGAATTCCTCCCATGCGACGATGGATATTGCAGCAAACCTTGGATTACACACACGTGGATCGCGATAGTTTCTTTGCTCAGTGGAGCGCGCTTCACGGTAACGTTGAAATCAGTGGTGTTGTTAAGGGCTGGCTGACTATTTCATTTCAAGTGATAAAACCGCTTAGGAAAGCGCGCATCACGCCTAATCATTTAACACTTTCCGGTTTAATCTGCGCAGTTGTGCTCTGGCCGCTAGCAAAAAGTTATTGGGCAATTCCGCTGCTCGCCCTCTCACTATTAGGCGACGGGCTAGATGGTTCGCTGGCGATAATCACCGAAAGTACTTCACGATGGGGCGCGATGTTGGACTCACTCGTCGATCGCCTCAGCGAAGGTTTCTGGGTACTTGCCTTTTACCAACTCGGGGTGGATTTTCGCCTGCTCTTCTTAGCCTGGGGCGCCGCTCTCACACAGGAATATATTCGTGCGCGAGCTGGGGGATTGGGTTTTAAAGAGATTGGCGTGGTGACAATTTGCGAGCGACCAGTTAGAGCAAGTCTGCTCTGCATCGCACTCGTTGCATATATTATTAAATTACATATTGTGGGAGATATTGCTTTGGCGTGGGCGATCATGCAAGTAATTTCACTTGCGCATCTAAGCCTTAGTGCTTTTCGCCGCCTGCAATTGCATTAGCAACTATCTCTGCACTAATCCCAACTAATGGCAATCCGCCGCCAGGGTGGGCTGAACCTCCTACACAATAGAGATTCTTTAACGGTGAACGATTTCTTGCGCGCAAAAAGGCGGCGCGTGAGGAGTTGCTGGAAGTTCCATAGATAGAGCCACCGGGAGCGGCAACGGTATTTTGTAAATGAAGTGGAGTTCGAAATTCCATAAAATCTAGCCGTTGGGAGACATTGAGACCAAGCTGGTCGAGCTTCTTGATGATTTGCTCTGCATATTTCTCTGACCCAGTGCTCCAGTCATGGCCCAC
Organism: uncultured Actinomycetes bacterium; assembly: GCA_903838035.1. Taxonomy (GTDB): domain Bacteria; phylum Actinomycetota; class Actinomycetes; order Nanopelagicales; family Nanopelagicaceae; genus AAA044-D11. The sequence goes on from CAILWW010000096.1 coordinate 45,672, forward strand.
TCCCGGTTCATGGCGAGGAGCATTTACCAAGACAAACCAGGCTTCTTTATCTGCACCTTTAGTCATAGTTGAATCCTGTGGTGCACAGATATAGATAGTGGGGTCGCTTACCGGAACTTTCTCGTCGAAGATTTGATCGAACTCACGATCGTAATTCTCCGGGAAGTAAATATTGTGATGTTGCATTGCCGGAGATGGAGTCGAGCTCTTAGAATTATCTAGTCCAAGCAGGAGAGTGAAGCCGGCCAGGGATTTGGTCGCCTTTGCTAATTTCTTACGTTCTGAATTAACGGTTCGCAATTTCTTCGGCAAGAGTTTGTTGTAGACATACTCGGCATCGGCATTTGCGACTACTTCATCGGCAAGGACTATCTCGCCAGAGTGCAACTCAATTCCGATGGCACGATTCTTTTCGCTGAGTATCGAGGCGACTTCACTTCGGAGATGAATCTTCACTCCCAGCTCGCGCGCTCGATCTTCCAGAGCCTCGGAGAGCTTTCCGATGCCACCTTCAATATGCCAAGCTCCAAAAGTACTTTCAACAAAGGCGATAGTCAGTAGTACCGCTGGGACTTTACGGGGGTCTGAGCCGGTATATGTTGCATATCGATCCAGGATGGCGAGTAAGTACGGATTGTCTGTATACCTCTTGGTTAATGTGCGCAATGAGGTAAATGGTGCGATTTGCTTAAGGTCCTTAAGTAATCCTTTACGTCGCAAAAGCGCCCAAATTGAGGTCAACTCGGATTCCACATAGGGAGTCCGAGAAACATCCCACATATGTTCTGCGCGTTGCATCAAGTTATGCCATTGATTGCCAGCAGCTTGTCCAAATTTTTCATCAATCGCAGCGCAAATTGCCGGAATCGAGAGGTTGGGGAAATCAATCTGAGTTCCATCCGCAAAGTGATAGGCAAAGGCCGGATCCACGGGTTGGATTTTAAGAATGTGCTCTAACCGTTTACCTGTTTTCAGGAAGAGATCTCGATAGACGGCGGGAAGCGTAAGCAAGGATGGGCCAGTATCAAAGCCATAATCCCCGAACCACTCTGTTCTGCATTTTCCACCAGTGCGATCCGAGGCTTCATATATGGAAACGTCATATCCAGATTTAGCTAAGCGAATAGCGCTAGCCATTCCTCCTACGCCAGCACCAATTACGACAACCTTCTGTTTAACCAAGAGCTCGACCTCTCCAAGTTAAATTTCCACGAGATTTCTTCCACCACGATAAGGCGATGAGATAAAGCAAGAGGAGAGTAGCGAGCGGGTGCAAGAGTGCGATAAAAGGATTAGAACGAGTTTTAATCGCGGCAATCAGACGCGAGAGCAGCACAAAAGTTAGTCCAAATGCAGCAGTTAGCGATCCATGCACGGTATAGATCAGCGGAATTATTCCGGTAGCAGTGAGGATGAGAACTGTGAGAGCGGTCCCACCTAGTGAACCAAAAGCACGCCAGAGCGATTTGGTGTAACCCTCCTTAAGCTCATTAAAGCTCTCATACATTCGGCAGGAGATTAATTGACTTGCATCTGCAACCGCGCCTCGGTAACCATTTCGGACTAACTCTCGAGCCAGCTCCAAATCATCGAGCACCTCACTCTTGATATTTTCATGACCGTCAATAGCCAAATATGCGCTGCGTTTTACGATGAAGAACTGTCCATTCGCAATCGTGGTAGATGGTCTTGGAGAGCGCTCTGCAAATCGAAGGAAGACGCTTGAGATCCACGACCATTGCAACAGCGGCTGAATGAGCAACTCGGCAAAACTTCTAGCAATCTGGCGCGGATACGGTGAGAGAAAATCCCATTGTTGCTCTTTAACCAGTGCCATACTGGCAGATAAGGCAAGTGGGGAAATTCTGACATCTGCATCCATAAAGATTAAGTAATCCGCTGCTGATTGATCTGCGAGTTGGGAGAGGGCGAAACTCTTTCCCATCCAGCCATCCGGTAGGTTGGAGCCGGAGCTGAGAGAAATTTTCTGGTTAAATTCTCGGAGCAGCGGTTCGGTCTGATCGCTGGAGTGATCATCCAGTACTGAAATCTTGAGATTGGGACAATTTTCTGTGGCGAGCGCCGCTTCCAAGCAGCCACGAACATTGCGCTCTTCATTGCGCATAGGAATCAAGATTTCGAGTGAATCTTCAATTGATATGGCCGAGCTTGCCTTGACGGTGCGCATAGTTAAAGCGTTGGTGAGAGCGGTGAGTAGCGCCATTCCGCAAAGTAAGAGAGGAAAAATTGGCATTTAGAGGTAATCAGGTCGGCCAAGAGTGATGGAGAAGAAATAAGGCGCCATGACTGCACCAAAGAGCAATCCGCCGATGCCGGCAATCCCGGGACGGTGAAAGAAGAAGAGATTGCCCACGATACCTGAGAGCAGCGTCCACAATAGAAAAATATCCGGAACAACCGAGCTTGGGCCAACCTTACGTCGCTCTTTCGGAAGCACAAGGTGTAATAGGGCGATCAGTCCCATACCTGCAAATAACCAACCGGCCGCATTTGATAGTGGAATTTCTGGTTCAAAGGGAATATGCGCACCTGATATGACCCAACTCCAGCGATGAGCGCTGACCATTTGTGGATCGAGAAAAACATCCCAAGCCATCAGCGCTAGGCCGCCATAGAGAAATGCCCAATGTGGAGTTAAGCGACGCGCGGCTATCAAGATCGGATGAGCCATCATGATCCATGCAAATGGAACGACGAGTGGAACGCCGGCAATCGCAATTCCTAGCGAATGGTCATATGTGTAATCACCAAATGGATATCCGGTCTTACTTCCAAGAATTTCTATGGCAAGTGCGAAAGCGAAGGTTGCGAGCAAATAAGTTGTGAAATATCGAGCGCCAAATGAGAAGAGTGAATGGACCAACATCGCTGCTGCGCCGCCATAGACGGTAAGAATTGTGATGTTGCGAAGTACTTCACCATGAACTAGCGGATATGCAATCTGTAAGGCAATCGCAACCGTCAATAGTCCAAAGAGAATGAAGGTCTGTCGATTGCTGATAGCGCGGCGGGCATTTAAGCGAGGTCGGTATTGCCGCAGTGACATGCCCTAATTCTGCCCCAATGGAGAGTTAAAGTGCACCACTCTCAGAAATAATCGCAAAACGCGCGAATAGCTCCTCGGAGTACCAATCTATTTCCTTGGTCTTCGCTATCGCCGCAAGGTGAGGCGCGCTCTTATAGGCAAATTCTCGTAAATCCGCAGCGCTCTCCCACGAGGAGAATGTTCCTTGGAGGCCGATTGGTGCCTCGCCAATGCCAAGGGCAAACCTCAAGCCAGGGGAGGCGTGGAGCGATTCTGTAACCCTGGGAACCGATCTCCAAAAAATTAAGTTTTGTCGCCATTTAATGCGGGCTCGAGTGATGGCAATGACCGGCCCGTTCCAATCTAAGGTTTCGACTTCAAATGGCTCTTTGCCCGACCATTTTCCGTGAGAAGAGAGCGGTCGCAGGAGAGCGGAATATTCACTTTTTGCAACAGAACGCCAATTTCGTACGAGCTTCGAATCATCAAAATCTGCAAGTGCGCTTTGAGAGCCGGTAACTAGCAGCCCCCACCGGTGTGCGTTTGCATCTCTCGGAGTAAAGCGTTCACCAGTCCCAGTGCCAAGTAATTTGAAGAAAGGAATAGTTGGATTACCTTTGAGGTGAATGCGGTTAGTGGCCATATAGGAAATTGCACGAGGTAGGGAGCGAGTCGGTACATCCCAGAAATAAACTTTAGCCATGTTCATGCCCGACCTGCACTTTCCAAAATTTCAGAGATGACTTCATCGGGGTGATCCCACATGGGAGCATGACCGCTCTCGGATAGAACTACCCATTTTGCATGCTTTGGTGCAAGCGACCTCTCCTGCGAGGTGCGAACAGGAAGCGTGTTATCACTGTCACCGAAAATTATAGTTACCGGAATAGAGCTTGCCACCTCCTTTTCAAATCGCTCTCCTAAAAAAGAATCCCACATTGGGAAATAGCCCTCCGAAGTTCCCATCGCCTTAGTCGCATCGATACAGACGTCAGTTGGCAGATCCCGCCAACGTGGACTGACCATGCCAAATCCAATCAGTTTGGCCCAGTCATATTTCAAAAGCACAGGCGAAACTTTATGAAGCGACTTTGCCATATATCGAGTGATGGCTGCGCCTGGAACTCGAGAGTTATACGGTGCTAGCCATAAACCTGCCGGCGCCAATCCGGTATAGGAGATCACTCGATCTGGAAAAAGTGCAGCTAGCTCTAGGCCAACCCAACCACCCAAGGAGCTACCTACCAAGTGTGCCTTATCAATTTCAAGCTCATCCAAGTTTTGAATAATTAGATGCGCAAGTGAAGTTGGATCAAGTTTTAGATCTGGGTTAAATGGCGTACTTCCGTGGCCTGGGAAATCAAGTGCTATCGTTTGGAAAAATCTGGAAAGTTCGGGCCGGATCATCTTCCAGGTTGTGGAGGCAGAGCCAAGCCCATGTATCAGCACGAGCGGAGTTCCGCTTCCCTCAATTGTGGAGTGCAATTTCATCGCCTGGAACCTCGAGGGGAGAGATGCATGTTAGGGAGCGCTGGTGCAGGAATTCGACCACCTATGCGATCTTCAAATCTCGGAAATTCAGGGGAGTGGTTATTCCATTTTTCGCGCAACTCAACTATTTGCTCATGGCTTCTGGCGATGAAATTCCACCACATAATTATCTCTTCGGTAAACGGCTCCCCGCCAAGGAGGAGAAATTTACTCCCTGATAAAGAAGATATGGTGATTTTATTTACTCCCTGGTCAATGAAGTGCAGTTCTCCGGCCTCGATTACTACCTCATCGATAGTCAAAGAGCCTTCAATTATGAGAAATCCATATTCAAAATTGGAATTAAGTTCGAAATCCTGTCTGGTCGAAGCCGCTACCTTGATTTCTGCTCCTACTAATGGGGAGAAATTTTTCGTATGAGCATCATGTCCATTCATCGCGCCCATGAAGAGCCGAATATCGAAATTACCGATAGCAAAGGTTGGCAGGCTTTCATAGTGGTCAAAAGTCGGTTCTGCATATTGGTCTGCCGAAGGCAGAACGGTCCACAGTTGAACGCCGTGAAGTGCTTGCGAATCTTTTGTTGATAATTCAGAGTGCGAAATCCCTTTGCCGGCGGTCATAATATTTAGTTGGCCAGGTCTAATAATTGCAACGCTACCAAGCGAGTCTCGATGTTCCACTTCTCCTTCAAATAACCAAGTTACAGTTTGAAGTCCGGCATGTGGATGCGCCGCAACGCTCATCGCAGAGGGTTCGAAGTTTGGACCATAATCATCGAGAAAACACCAGGCACCGATTGTGCGAATCTCACGATGAGGAAGAGTCCTGCGCACCTCGATGCCAGATCGGGTAGTTAATTGAACGAGGCGTGGTTGGAGAGTTGTGCGCATTTGATCTCCCTCGCTTTAGTGAATTACCCAGGTTTTGATTAGCGTAAATGCTGTTACGCCAAAGAGGAGTGAGGCCAAGCCGCGGCGCAAAATTATTGGCGAGAGTTTGCTGCTGTGGTGTGAGGCGAGCAGCGAGACGACTATGGCAGCACTTCCGATATAAATGGGAAGCGACCAGCGAACTTGGCTCCATATGGCATGGTGGCCCAAGAATGAGATCAGGCAGTTAAGCGCGATGATGAGCAGCGAAGTTCCAGCGGCTTTACTTTGCGGAGTATGAAAGAAGCGAACCAGAACCGGTATTGCAAGGAATCCTCCGCCAACGCCAAAGAGTCCGGTCATCGCTCCTATTACCAGCGACATAATTATCAGAATTGAAAGTGGAATTCGTTTCTCTGCTCGACCGGAAATTGTTGGCCGGAGCATGCTTAGTCCTGCGATCAACATGACGGTGGCAAAACCTGTGGTAATTAAATTTGGCGCAATGTGTTTGGCCAGCATCGAGGCGCCGAGGTTAGTTATTAATCCCAACCCAGATACGGCAAGTGCCTCACGAGGTAGCACCTCTCCTTTGCGCCATTTCGGAATAACTCCTGCAAATGCGGCGAGAAATACGACAGCAAGCGATGCGGTTGTGGCTTGTATGGGGGAGAAGTGAAAGATGTAGAGAAGTACGGGAACGGTCAACATCGCACCGCCAGCGCCTACTAGTCCAAGGACTGCACCAATAAATGCGCCGGAGATGAGGGCGAGTATTGGATCCATGCCCCTATCGTGCCAGTTGGGCAAGGAAAAAGCCCCCGGAGCGAACTCCAGGGGCTTAATTCTTATCCTTTAGCTGGAATTACTTCCAGAGAACTGCGTGTGCCTTTGATACAACGATGCCGATATCAAGACCATGCTTTGCAGCAAGTGAAGCAAGAGCAGCAACCATAAGGAGAAGGGCGGCAAGTCCGATGTTCTTGGTGAAGTTAATCATTTCACCCATCTTGGCGGTTGCATCTTCAACGGTCCAGAAGTTGTGGAAGATGATTGCTGCGAGAACGAGGAATACTGCAAGTGCAATTGCGCCAAGATCAGCAAGGTATCCAAGAAGGATGAAGAGTCCGCCTGCAATCATTACTAGGCCGGAGAGGATCACGCCGAGCTTTGCAGCTGGGAGCTTCTTGTACTTTGCATAGCCAGTCATTGCCTCAAGCTTTGTGAGGTGGTTGATTCCACCATTGATGAAGTAGAGACCAGCGAGAACCTGACCAATTACGAATAGTGCTTTCATTGATGTCCTATCTATAAGGGAGCGCCACCCGGGACGAGAGCGCCTTATTACCCCTTTACGGTAAGGGGTATTGATTGAAATTTCAACCAAATGCACGGCGTGTTTAAGGGAATCACGCTCAATTTCTCTGCCTGATCCTAAGAATTCACCTCCCTGTACGCCTGCTTGCCACTGTCGGTAGGGAGGGCTATCTTTCGAACATATGTTCGAAGAACCCGCTTCCGCCCCCACAGAGATAGTGGCCGCACCGATCCGTCCGGTTGCTGCCGTACTCGCCCCTGAAGGTGAACCAATCGAGTTCATCTACAAGGGCCGTCGCTTCCATATTCATGCCATCACTTCAAGGTGGCGTGAATCTGGTGGCTGGTGGAATCGCATTGATGATGGGCGCAATCGCAAAGCTCGTGAATCCGATGAGTTCAGCATCTTGCGCCAACTAGATGACGGCGCTCGCGCTATCTGGCGAGTAGAAGCCGCCCCGGAAGGCGCAATGGCGACCTTTGAAATCGAGCTCGATGAACTCACAAATAGTTGGATGATTCGTCCCACTTCACGAGCACAGTAAATCGCCAGTCCAATGAAATCTTTTACCCATCTTCGCGTTGCTAGTGGCTACTCATTTAAATATGGCACCGCGCATCCCCACCAACTTGTTGCACGCGCAGCTGAATTTGGAATGAAATCTTTAGCCCTTACTGATCGCGATGGAATGGCTGGCGCGATTCGATTTACGCAAGAGTGTGAATCTGCAGGTATCACTCCAATCCTGGGTGTGAACCTCAGCTTTCTGCAGAAGAAATTTCGTATCACTCTGCTAGCTCAACAAGGGCATCTTGACTCGCTCTATCAACTTCTCACCGCAATTAAAATGAATAGCGAAGAGAGCATCTTGACCCATGAAATCCTTGAACGCTTTGCTATCTATTCTCGTAATGTATTAATTGCCCATGGCCCACTCTCACCGCTTGGCGATGCAATTGCTCACCGCCGACCTGCCCAAGCTCTCTCTATCTATAACTCCACCCGCGAACTCTTTGCCGAGAGCGCTATTGAATGTATCTCTCATCAAGCCAGAGATGGCTCGCCCTACTCCACAAGTTTTGCTGGACGGGCACTTGCCTTTGCTCGTGATAATAATCTTCCAGCAATACTTACCAATGCAGTTCGCATGCTTGATCGCAGCGATGGCCCTGTTGCAGATGTGCTCGATGCTGCGCGCAACTTGCTTCCACTGCATCCAAAAAATATTGAACGAACCAATAGCGAGGCCTATCTAAAAGATGGCTCCGCAATGCACCGAATTGCGGACGAGGTTGCTCGCGCGGCAGGGGAGCGCGGCGGACGAGCTCTGCTTGCAACCACAGCGGCTTGGGCAGAGCGTTGCGCGCTCTCACCGCGAAGAGATGTCGGCATCGGCGAGATTCACCTCCCCGAACCTTCTGTCGTCGGGGCATCGAATACGGCTGAGCTCTCACAGATATTGCGGGCACGATGTGAAGCAGGTCTGGCAAAGAAGTATTCCGGATCAATATCGGTAAAGGCGCAAGAGCGTTTAGAAGATGAACTCGCGACCATCTCCGCTTTAGGTTTCGGTTCCTACTTTCTTACCGTTGCAGACATTACCGATATGGCTAGAGCTCGCGGGATTCGGGTTGCCGCACGAGGCAGCGGTGCTGGGTCGCTGATCTGCCATGTACTTGGCATCTCTGGCGTCGAACCGCTCTCGCAAGATTTACTTATGGAGCGTTTCTGTTCAACTCTGCGGGGCGAGCTTCCCGATATTGATATCGATGTGGAATCAGCTCGCCGACTAGAAATATACGATGCAATCTTTGAGCGCTATGGTGATTCAGATTGGAGCAAGCCCGGCAACGCTTCTAGATGTGCCACCGTATCTATGGTCGAAACCTACCGGGCGCGCCATGCAATCAGAGATGTTGGCGCGGCACTAGGGATCGCCCCTATGGAGATTGATCTGATTGCCAAATCACTTCCTCATATTCGCGCAAAAAATATTGGTACGGCTTTAGCTAATCTTCCCGAACTCAAATCGTTGAAGCTTGATACTCCAATTTTACAGATGGCAATTGAACTTGCCGCGAAGCTAGATGGACTTCCGCGCCATCTCTCCATGCATCCCTGCGCCATCGCTCTCTCCGATATTGGGCTACGCGACCACTCACCCATCATGCAGAGCGCCAGCGGTTATCCCATGCTCGAGTGGGATAAGGATGATGTCGAAGCAATCGGCTTGCTGAAGTTAGATGTCTTAGGCGTTCGTATGCAATCGGCAATCTCTTTTGCTTTAGCTGAAGTCGAGCGCGTTGAAGGAGAGGAGATAGATATCGATGCCATCCCGCTCGATGATCACCTCACCTTTGACCTTATTAAATCAACTCGAACTCTAGGTATATTTCAAATTGAAAGTCCGGGCCAACGTGAACTTGTCGGCAAAATGGCTCCAGCTACTTTTACCGATTTAATTATTGATATCTCCCTCTTTCGCCCAGGCCCCGTCAAAAGCGACATGATCACTCCCTTTCTTAACTTTCGACAGGGCTTGCAGAGCCGCCCCCAGATTCATCCCGACCTTGAAGAAATTTTGAGTCAAACCCAAGGCGTTGTTGTATTCCACGAACAAGTCATTCGCATCATTGCTTGCTTAACTGGCTGCACGCTGGCAGAGGCAGATGAGAGTAGGCGCCTGCTCGGAAGTATTGAAGGGCAACAAGAGGTCTGCGATTGGTTCTTCGCCGCGGCAATAGCCAATGGCTATGAGCAATTAGTCGTGGAGCGAGTCTGGGATATTTTGCGATCCTTTGCTTCATTTGGTTTCTGCAAAGCTCATGCTGCTGCCTTTGCGCTGCCTACTTATCAATCGGCCTGGCTCAAGACGCATCACACCGCCGCCTTTCTTGCTGGCGTGATGACTCACGACCCAGGAATGTATCCCAAGCGATTAATCGCAGATGAGGCAAAGCAATGGGGAATCACTCTTGCGCCTTTGGATATCAATCTTTCAGATCGAGTTCATCGCGTAGAACGAACTAATCTTCCCGGCCGCACTCCAATTTCTGCGCCAAATGTTTTAAGTAGCGGCGCATCGCTGCAATTGCCGGATGCGAGAGGTTATGCCATCCGACTTTCGCTCATGGATGTCGCCGCCATTAGCGAGCGAGAGGTGGAAGCAATTATCGCTGGCCGGCCTTATGTGGATCTGGCAGACTTTGTCTATCGCGGAGGTACCTCCAGACCCGTTACTGAATCACTGATCATGGTCGGGGCATTTGATCAACTACATCAACTAGATAACAGTGAATTAAACCGTAGAGATTTATTACTGCATCTCCATGATCTATATCGCTCGCATGGAATCCCCAAAAGTTCTGGCTCTGCGCAAATGTTGCTCGAACTTACTCCGCCTAAACTCGCTTCGAGTGGACTTCCTGACCTGACGCCCAGGGAAGAGGTTGCGCACGAGATAGCGATATTAAATATGGATATCTCTCACCACATGCTCGAGTTTTACGGAGATTTTCTCAATCATCTTGGAGCCATCAAATCATCTGATCTTATTAAAGCTCGTGCTGGCTCAACAGTTCTTGTTGCTGGCGTTAAGGTCGCTTTGCAAACTCCTCCGGTGCGCTCCGGTAGAAGAGTGATGTTTCTTAGCATTGATGATGGCTATGGTTGCAGTGATGTGACCTTCTTTGAAGATGTGCAAAATAGTTATGCATCACTTCTCCGCTCATCCTCACTCTTTCTCGTGCAAGGAGTACTTCGCAGAACCGGTCCACGCGGAGTCTCGCTTCGCGCCACGGCGGCGTGGGAACTAGCAGAGTCCTACGAGAAGTGGCGTAATCTCGGCGTAATGGAGAAAGGGTTGGCATGAGCGAAGAACTCTCGACCATTCTCCATGTAGATATGGATGCCTTCTATGCATCTGTTGCTGAAAAAGATAACCCTGAATTACGTGGCAAAGCGCTAGTGGTTGGAGCAGGGGCGCGTGGAGTTGTTCTCTCCGCAAACTATGAAGCCCGCAAATTCGGAATTCGCGCCGCCATGCCAGTAGGCCGCGCGCAGCGAATGGCGCCTCATGCCATCTTCGTTCCACCCAATCATCATAGATATAGCGAAGTCTCCGAGAAGGTCATGGAGATATTTCGTTCGGTCTCACCATTAGTCGAGCCGCTCTCGCTAGATGAGGCATTTATCGATGTCACAGGAGCTAAACGGTTACTCGGTACTGGATGGGAGATAGCACAGAAGATTCGAAAAGATGTCTATGCCAGCCAAGGAATAACTTGTTCAGTCGGAATCGCAACCACAAAATTTATCGCCAAGCTTGCCTCTGATAAATGTAAACCAAATGGAATTATGGAGGTTGATCAGGAGCGAGTTCTAGAATTTTTACATCCACTACCCGTCTCGGCGATCTGGGGAGTTGGACCTAAAACAAATGAAGAGTTAGCGAAACTTGGCCTACGTACTGTTGAGGATATTGCAACAACTCCGCTGACGACTCTCATTCGCGCACTTGGCGAGGCGAGCGCTAAACACTTATACGAACTCTCATGGGGCCGTGACTATCGAGATGTAATTCCGGATGAACCAGATAAGAGCATCAGCAACGCGGAAACTTTTGCCAGCGATATCGAAGATAGAGATGAAATTCTTCGAGAGTTATTGCGCTTGACCGAGAAGGCGACCTATCGCGCACGTGAAAAAAATAAAAGTGCCCGAACTATCTCTATAAAAGTGCGCTTCGCGGATTTCAAAACTATCTCTCGCTCAAAGACCTTGCCCCTACCCATCAGCGGAACGCAAGAGGTTTACGAAGTTGTGAAATCGCTCTACCTAGCGCTAAAAATCGATGGTGCTCGAATTCGCTTGGTGGGAGTCGGGCTAGATGGGTTGGCCGATGGGATCGATGGCCCTGAGCAGCTGGCCTTTGGCGAACGGGAGAAGGGCTGGCGGGAGGCGATTAAGGCAGTCGACCAAGCCTCAACCCGCTTTGGACATGGCTCGGTAAGGCCAGCAACTCTGATTTCCACTTCCGAGGAGGGCCCAAAGCGAAGTGGAGATGCACAAAAGTAGCATTCTGCTCTATTGTTCTATTTGTGCCACTCTCCGATCATGAAAAGCGCCTTTTGGCCGAGATGGAGGCCGCCCTCGAGAGCGAAGATCCGCGCCTAGTCTCAACAATGACCGGCATGAGCGGGAAAGTTCGAACTCCTCGCGCAGGTCGGGTATTAAAAGGAGCGCTCCTTGCGCTCGGCGGGCTCGCCCTCTTGCTCGCGGGGCTCATCGCAAAGTTGGTAATCGTTGGCATAGCTGGTTTTCTGGTCGCCCTCACGGGCCTGGTGTTAGTTTTCTCAAATTTAGGTGGCGGCCAATCCACTTCACTCCGCAAAGGGGCCCAAAAATCTGGTCCGAATAAGCCCAAGTGGAGCGATCGCTTGGAAGAGCGCTGGGAGCGCCGTAATTTCGATCAATAATTAACTCAGATTTTCGCAAAGCCACCCAATAAATCGGGTGGCTTTTTTCATTTGCCGGTTTATTAAAAGCAAAAGATTGAGTGGGGCCAATAGGGGGAGAAGGGGAAAATAGTGGGAAAAAGGGGTGCGAAATGGAGTAAAGTGGTGTAAAGTGGTGGAACTGGCTGAATTTCACGCGTGGAGCGTGGAGTTTGAGCTTAAAAATGGGGGAGGTGGCGCAGATGTTTCTCGGCACCCATGAACCCAAACTCGATGAAAAAGGGCGCATTATCTTGCCGGCCCGATTCCGCGAAGAGCTCTCCAATGGCCTGGTTGTCACCAAGGGGCAAGAGCGATGCCTCTACGTATTTCCGAGCAGCGAGTTCACCGCCATCACCGAACGCCTACGAGGCGCACCTGTTACCGAAAAAGCAGCTCGCGACTACATGCGCGTGATGTTTGCCGGAGCGCATGATGAAGTTCCCGACAAGCAAGGCCGCGTGACTATTCCATCTGGTCTTCGCACATATGCAGGTCTAGAAAAAGATTGCGTTGTTATTGGCGCAAATACCCGTCTGGAGATTTGGGATTCCGCCTCTTGGGATTCATATCTGGCAGATCGGGAAAAGAGTTTCTCCGACGTCTCTTCGGAGGTGCTACCCGGTCTCTTTTGAGCCTCTTTTAAAAATCTCTCTGTTGTGGCCACCGCCGACCCAATAACGACGCCCCTTCCCCGGCGCCGTTACCCCAAGATCCGTCGGCCGGCGGTGACCAGAGTAGAGAGAAAGTAAAAATAATTTCGTCGCGTTAGTTCAATAAAAAAGCAAGAGAGTGAAGGGGGAGAAGTTGCAACTACATATACCTGTAGCACTTGATCGTTGCATCGCTCTGCTCACCCCTGCGCTTGCAAGAAACTCAGAGCCAATTCTTATCGATGCAACGCTAGGAATGGGTGGACACACCAAAGCACTCTTAGAGAGCTTCCCCTCTTTAAGAGTCATCGCCTTTGATCGAGATACTTCAGCAATTGCAGTGGCAAAAGAGACGCTGGGAGATTTATCTAATCGCGTCACAATTATTCATGCAGTTTATGACCAGATAGCAAGCACGCTAGAAGAGTTAAGTGTTACCTCAGTCGATGGAGTTCTCTTCGATCTCGGCGTCTCCTCCATGCAACTTGATGAAGCAGAGCGTGGTTTTGCCTACTCACAAGAGGCGCCACTTGATATGCGCATGGACCAGAGCACTGGAAGTAGTGCATTGGATATTCTCAACTCTTACTCGCGCTCTGATCTCATCCAAGTTATTAGAACTTACGGAGAAGAGAAATTTGCTCCTCGAATTGTGGATAACATCATTGTTGCTCGTGAAAGTGGACGGTTAAAGAGCACTAAAGATTTAGCAGAGATAGTTAAAGAGAGCATTCCTGCACCAGCTCGTCGAACCGGTGGAAATCCAGCAAAGCGAACATTCCAAGCCCTTCGCATCGAAGTAAATCAAGAACTTGAAGTCCTCGAGCGCGCACTGCCGCAAGCGCTCAACGCATTATCTGTTGGCGGTCGAATAGTCGTAATGGCATATCAATCGCTCGAAGATAAAATCGTAAAGAAGGCATTTGCTGCTATTACCCAGTCAGGAACTCCACTTGGTTTGCCGATAGATCTTCCAAATTCTGCGGCGAAGTTCAATTTTGTGCTGCGCGGAAGCGAGGGCGCAAGCGATGTTGAGATTGCGGCTAACTCACGCGCCGGCTCGATGCGGCTGCGTTGCGTGGAGAGAGTGGCTGCATAATGGCAATAACTACGCTCCCTCCGCTGGATACTAAACCGCTATTAGTTCCAGTTCGCCCAAAACCAAAGGTCGTCAATCGCGGCGCAAAGGTTTTCTTGCGACTCTTGCCAGACCTCAAAGCCGAAGAAGGAAATCGTACGAGTTCGCGCGGCTTCATTCTCATTCTGGCCGCAATTGTTCTCTTCAACGTCCTTGCACTTTTAGCAATTAATACCTTTATGGCGCAAGATGCATTTGTTTTAGAGCGACTCAAAGTTGCCACCAATGCCACCAATGATCAGCGCGATGCCTACCTTCGAATGGCAGAGCAAAAAGCCTCTCCAGATTATCTGGCGGCTACTGCCGCAAAGTTGGGAATGGTTCCGGCTACGACCATTAAGTATCTAGACCTAAATGCAACGCCTGCAAGCGTGCCAACTATCGGAACTCTCGTCGTGAATCCAGGCAAGTAGTGAGCTCGCAAAATATATATCAGCGCAGAATTCGCACTCTGCTTGGTCTTACCTTTGCTTTGATTCTGGTCCTTGCCTTCAGATTGATTCAAGTTCAAGCGGTGGATGCCGCTTCAATTAGCAAGCGTGCCGCAAGTGAATTAATGAATACATCAGTCTTATTGGCACCTCGAGGCGAGATCACTGATGTAAACGGAATTCCACTTGCCCGAAGCGTTGCCGCATTTAATATTGTCATCGATCAAACGATGATTACCGATCCGGCAAAGGCCGCGGAGTTAACTTCGCCAGTGCTTGGAATGGCTACGACTGATCTCATACCTCTCTATACCGGAATCAAGCGCTATCAAATTATCGAAAAGAACGTTTCGCCAGCGGTGTGGAGAAATCTTCAAACTACGCTAGCGGATTACAACACCTCGGTCTTAAAAGAGCGTGGGGGATTAGCAAAACGTATCGTGGGATTCTTCTCTGAGCGTGAATACATCCGACAGTACCCAACAGGAAAACTTTCTGCTTCGCTGATTGGAATAATTAATGCCCAAGGAGTGGGAGCTGCGGGAATTGAAAGTAGTCTTAATTCT
The DNA here is from genome assembly GCA_903838035.1 of uncultured Actinomycetes bacterium. GTDB lineage: Bacteria > Actinomycetota > Actinomycetes > Nanopelagicales > Nanopelagicaceae > AAA044-D11. Next base: position 60,682 of record CAILWW010000096.1, read on the forward strand.
AAATTGCAAGGCATTAATGGCATCTACCAATATGCAAACGGTGCCGGCACAATTATTCCAGGATCGGCAACAGTTCAAGTTGCGGCAAAGGCTGGAACCGGAATTCGGCTGACTATCGATAGAGATATCCAATGGGTGGCCCAAGATGCAATCTCGCAGGCAGTTAAAAGTGCCCAGGCGAAATCTGGAACTGTGATTGTCATGGATCCAAAAACTGGCGAGATTTTGGCGCAAGCTAGCGCCCCAACATTTAATCCATCCGATCCAAAGACCATTACTCAAGAAAGCCTTCGCAATCCGGCAGTCCAAGATGTTTACGAACCGGGTTCGACCGGAAAGGTAATCACGCTATCTGCCGCGATTAATGAGAAGAAAGTGGAGCCCAATACGGTCTTCACCATTCCTTACCAATATAAAGTTGGAATCTCCACCTTCCACGATGCTGAACATCATGGGACTGAGCGCCTTACGACTTCTGGAATTCTCGCGCAGTCGAGCAATGTTGGCGCTATTCAAATTGGCGCAACTATCGGCAGCAATACTTTGTATGACTATCTAAGAAAATTTGGAATTGGCAGCAGTACTGGTTCTGGTTTACCAGGAGAGTCCGCCGGGCTTCTTCCCAGCGTAGACCAGTGGTCAGGATCGAGCGCGCCAACAATTGCCTTCGGACAGGGCTATTCAGTTACTGCCCTTCAAGCTACTAGCGTTATGGCGACGATTGCGAATGATGGTGTGCGCGTCACTCCAACAGTTATAGCGGGAACTACTGATAGCAGCGGAAATTACGCCCCAAGGGGAGATCAGCCCAAAGTGCGAGCTGTTGAAGCAGATACTGCCGCAAAGATTCGCACCATGCTGGAGAGCGTTGTCTCCGAACAAGGTACCGCTCCTGCTGCTGCTATCCCTGGCTATCGAGTAGCGGGAAAGACCGGCACCGCACAGCGCGCAGATTCGGTCTGTCACTGTTACAAAGGATATGTCTCTTCTTTTATCGGTTTCGCACCCGCCGATGCGCCGAAATATGTTGTCAGCGTGGTCATTCAAAATCCAGTAGGCCAACACTTCGGTGGAGTTATTGCTGGGCCAGTCTTTAAAAAGGTAATGACATTTGTCCTGCAATCACGCCACGTGGCGCCTACTGGCGGAAAGCCGGCTCCGATAGCCTTAACGGAGGCCGATCTTGCTGCACAAGCACAGTCGCCCGCATTGAGTGTAAAGGTGAGCAAACCATGAGACCGATAAATTCACCAAGTCGAACTCTTGCGCAAATCCTTCGCTTTCTTGACCATTTAGAAGAGGCTCCCGAGCTTTCGATTAGTGGAATTACGAGCAATTCTCGAACGGTTATTCCCGGTGATTTATTTATAGCCCAAGCTGGCGTGACCCCCAACTCCAGGCACGGCGCCGAATTTGTGGATTCAGCAATTGCTGCTGGAGCAGTAGCGATAATAAGCGACGGCAAAGGCGAAATTAATAGCAATGTAATACCAATTTTTGAAGTTCCGGAGATCACTTCATTAATTGGTGATCTTACCTCGTGGTTCTATAACCACCCCTCCCGCGCTATGTACACAGTTGGAATCACTGGAACAAACGGTAAGACAACGACAACTTCAATTCTCTATCAGCTCTGGAAATTAGGCGATAGAAGTGCCGCTGCGATCGGTACTTTAGGCACCGTCATCGACGATGAGCACTATCTAGGCACTCACACAACTCCAGCTGCGGCAGAATTGCAAGAAAGTTTGGCTGCGATTGCCGAACGAGGCGTGACACATACAGTCATGGAGGTAAGTTCACATTCATTAGTTCAGCATCGAGTCAGTGGAACTCGCTTCTCGCTCGTCGGATTTAGCAATCTCAGCCAAGATCACTTGGATTTTCATGGTGATATGGAGCGTTATTTTCAAGCAAAGAAGAGACTTTTCACTTTAAATTACTCTGATAAAGCGTTGATAAATATTGACGATGAGCATGGTCTTCGCCTCAGTCAAGAGATATCCATCCCTTACAGCACTCTCTCGCGGTCAAATCCAAAGGCGCAATGGAGCTTTGCGCATTACCTTCCAACCTTGAGCGGATTTGAAGTCAGCATCAGGGGAGAGGGTGGGATTCTCATTGAAGGTTTCTTGCCGCTTGTGGGCGAACATAATCTCGATAACGCTCTAATGGCGATTGCTTTCGCAGTGGAAAGTGGAATTGACCCCATGCTTATCGCATCGAGAATGCGTGAAATTCGCGCGGTTCCTGGTCGCATGGAGAGCGTGAATCTAGGTCAGGGCTTCACTGCGATTGTAGATTTCGCACATTCGCCAGATTCAGTTGAGAAGATTCTTCGCACTCTGAAGAAAAGCACAAGCGGACGGTTAATCGCAGTCCTTGGCTGTGGGGGAGATAGAGATCGAAGCAAGCGTCCTCTTATGGGTAAATTGCTCTTTGAGATTGCAGATATTGCTATTTTCACCAGCGATAACCCGCGCAGTGAGAATCCGCAAGAGATTCTCAAAGAAATGACTGCTGGGTTGGAGCTAGATAAAAACTCTCGCATCGAAGTCGATCGCGCCGTTGCCATTGCACTCGCCGTTGAAAGCGCCGAAGCAGGCGATTGTGTAGTTGTATTGGGCAAAGGCCATGAAATCGGCCAGGAAATAGCTGGCGTGAAGCATCCATTCGATGATCGAATTGAGTTGGCAATAGCAATCGAGGCAAAAAAGTGATTCCATTATCTATCGCAAAGCTAGCAGAGATTACGCAAGGCAAAATTAATAACGTAGCTAATCCCGATGAGATTATCGAACAAATGCCGGAGATAGATTCTCGAAAGATTGATGCAAACCATTTCTTTGTCGCACTTGTCGGGGAACATCTCGATGGTCATGATTACGTCGATTCAGCTATCGCCGCCGGCGCCAAATTAGCCTTTGTCTCCCGAGCGGTAAATGCTCCATCAATACTTGTGGATGATGTAACCCAGGCACTTGCGGAGATCGCTACTTATGTTCGTGGCCAGTTATCAGGGCTCAAGGTGATAGCTATAACAGGCTCTCAAGGCAAGACCACCACAAAGGATTTAGCTGCCCACATTTTGCAAAGCGCGGGCGAGACCGTGGCAAATGTTGGCTCTTTAAATAATGATTTGGGGGTTCCGCTTACTCTCTTGAGATGTAAATCCAGCACTAAGTTTTGTATTGTCGAAATGGGAGCGCGTCATCGTGGCGATATCGCCCGACTGATGAAGATTGCTCAGCCCAATATCGGAGTCGCGCTGGTCGTTGGAACCGCTCACGTTGGTGAATTTGGAAGTCAAGCAGAGATAGCGAAAGCCAAGTCGGAGATAATTACAGGGCTTGATTCAGGCGCAACTGCAATTCTTGGAACTTATGATGAATTTACTCCGCATATGGCCGATGGACTAAATCTGAAAGTGCTGGTATTTGGCGAGGGCTCGGGCTGCGATGTGAGAGCGGCCGATCAAGAATTTCGAGAGGGACGCGCACATTTCGATCTTGTCACTCCACAAGGTCGAGCCGCCGTTGGCCTCCAACTTCTCGGGATGCATCAAATCGCAAACGCGTTAGCCGCCGCCACTATTGCACTTTCACTGGATGTTCCGTTGGAGACTATCGCTGCCGCATTGTCGACCGCCCAACCCGCCAGCAAGTGGCGCATGGCGCTCATCGAAGAGAGTGGCTTGCTCCTTATTAATGATTCTTACAATGCTAACCCCGAAAGTATGGCCGCCGCTCTTCGGACGCTGGCGCTACTTGCGCAAGAGCGCGGGGGCGAGAGCTGGGCGATATTGGGCAAGATGCAGGAGCTCGGCGCGTCTAGTACTGCTCTGCACAAGCAAATTGGCAAACTGGCCTCTGATATCGGAATTGATCATCTGGTCTCGGTTGGAACCCAGGAGTATCTGCTCGCTGAGGAAGACCAAGCGCTAGTTGAACATTACTTTGATAAGAACGAAAAGGCTTTGGAGATTGTGCAGCACCTTTCGCAGGGAGATGTTGTTCTCGTGAAAGCTTCGCGTTCGGAGGGCTTCGAAAAGCTGGCCTCAGCAATTATCGAGAGCTGGAGAGATATGAGAGAAGTGGAGAGCGCGGCGAAATGAAAGGTATTTTGCTAGCCGGAACTCTGGCGACTCTAGGGAGCTTTCTCTTTACCCCAGTATTTATTCGCATACTTGCAAAGCGTGGATATGGCCAGATGATTCGCGATGACGGCCCAAAGAGTCATCATTCAAAACGCGGTACGCCGACTATGGGCGGAATCATTTTAATTGGCGGAACAAGTGCCTCGTATCTATTAAGCCACCTTGTAACTGGCGAGAAAATGACGAGTTCGGCGCTCCTAGTTTTGGCTTTAATAATTGGACTTGGCGCCGTCGGATTTCTCGATGATTACCTCAAAGTTGTTCGCCAGAATTCGCAGGGGCTTCGAGCTAAGCAGAAACTCTTTGGCCAAGCAATCTTCGCGGCGAGCTTTGCAATCGCTGGCCTACATTTTCGAGATCAGGCAGGGTTGACACCAATCTCGCTTCACCTCTCGACGGTACGCGAAACCTCGCTCAAGCTCGGATCAGTATTGCTCGTCCTTTGGGTGATATTCCTTGTTTTGGGAACAAGCAACGGCGTAAATCTCGCAGATGGTTTGGATGGACTTGCTACAGGTGCTGCCATCATGACCTTTATCGCTTTTGTCGTTATAGGCGTATGGGAATTTAAACAGAGTTGTGGATTAGAACAGAACACCATCATCTCTAAGTGTTACGTAGTACGAGATCCCCTTGATATGGCTTTGCTCGCCGCGGCTCTCGCGGGTTCGTGCGCTGGATTTCTCTGGTGGAATGCCTCACCTGCAAAGATTTTCATGGGCGATGTTGGATCACTTGCACTCGGTGGTGCAATCGCTGGACTTGCCATCACTTTACGCACTGAGTTTCTACTTGCCCTCCTTGGTGGCCTCTTTGTAATTATTACCCTCTCGGTAATTATCCAAACCGGGTACTTCAAACTCTCTGGTGGAAAACGGGTATTTAAAATGGCGCCATTACAACACCATTTTGAATTATTAGGCTGGGGAGAGGTAACAATTGTTATCCGATTCTGGATCATCGCCGGAATGACTGTGGCGGCAGGTCTGGGAATTTTCTATGGCCAATGGGTCGTTGCCTAAAAATGTCATTTCTAGAATCGCTCTCCGATTCGCATATAGTTATTTTGGGCGGTGGAGTAACGGGAGCTTCAGTTCTTCGCTTTCTCAGAGAACGCGGCAATTCAAACCTTTACATTTTCGATGAAAAGCTAGAATCGGTAGAAGGACTTTCGGTCTCAACACAACTCCCGGATAGCTTTGACTTAGCAATCGTTTCTCCGGGCTGGAAACCAAACCACCCGCTCATCTCCGAAATAAAGCAGAAAAATATTGAGCTAATCGGGGAAGTAGATTTCGCTTGGCGAATTCGAAAGGAGTTAGCCCCTAATCAGAAGTGGGTAGCGGTAACGGGGACCAACGGCAAGACCACAACCGTGCAAATGGTGGAATCAATCATTGGCTCATCTCACTTTTCAGGGATTGCCTGTGGCAACGTCGGTGTGAGCGTGATTGAAGCCGTCTCGAATAAGGCCCCATACGATCTCCTAGCTTTGGAGCTCTCCTCGTTTCAGATTGAATGGATGCACGAGGCAACTTTTGAAGCAGTCTCAATTTTAAATATCGCCGATGACCATATCGATTGGCATGGTTCATTTGAGGCATATGCGAATGCAAAAATGCGGCTACTTAACTTCACTTCATTAGCCGTGATTGATACTGGGGATCCAGAGGTGGTACTTCGTTCGACCTCATGGAGTGGAAGAAAGGTTTTCTACTCTCTGGATACGCCGAATCTCGGAGAATTGGGCCTGGTCGAAAATCTCATTATCGATCGCGCCTTCATCTCTGAAGGTAGCGATGCTGAAGTTATGGCAGAGCTTGGTGATATCAATCCCGCGGTCCCACACAATGTCTTAAATGCCATGACCGCTGCCGGAATTTGCCGCTCGCTCGGTATCTCATATGAAGCAATTAAGCAGGGCCTAGCTCAATTTTCGCCAGATCACCATCGTCTTGAATTAGTAGCAACGGTTAATGGAATTCAGTGGGTGGATGACTCGAAAGCAACAAATCCGCATGCTGCAATGGCCGCACTTGGCTCTTATCTCTCTGTTCTCTGGATTGCGGGTGGATTGGCTAAAGGAGCACAAATGGAACCGCTCATCAAAAGAATGGGTGGACGGATTAAGGCTGCGATTCTCATAGGGGCAGACCGTGAACACATTGAAAGAGCGCTGAAAGAGTTTGCTCCCGATGTGCCCGTGTATCAGGTAGATAAATCTTCCACATCAGCTCAATTGATGGATGATGTAGTTCGGAGGGCAGCTTCGATTGCGCAGGATGGCGATACAGTTCTATTGGCACCGGCTTGTGCATCTATGGATCAATTTCGATCGTATGCGGAACGAGGCGAACTCTTTGTCGCAAGCGTCAATAAGTTGGTGAAAAATGCAAGCTAGATTCCAAAAGACCAAAAAAGCTTCGGCTAAGTATGTTCACTTTCTGTCAAAGCCAGAGTCAAATTATTTCCTAATTTTAACCTGCGTCGGATTTCTCTCCGGCCTAGGTTTGGTCATGGTTCTATCAGCATCTGCCGTCCACTCTTTTGAGCAGAATGGCTCAACGTTCAGCATTTTCATTAAACAAGTACTTTTCATGACACTGGGAATCGGTATTGGTTATATCGCTATGCGATTGCCAATCGAACGCTGGAGTTCAATCACAAAGATTGCCCTTCCTATCGCTGCGGTTACTCTGATACTCCCGATGGCACCCGGTCTTGGCGTAACAGTTAATGGAAATAGAAACTGGATTGGGCTTGGACCGATAACAATTCAACCAAGTGAGCTCGCTAAATTCTTTCTGATTTTATGGGCAGCAATGCAGTTACGCCGACATCATGAGCGGCTAGAGCGAGACATCCAATCAAATCCGGCAATCTCTTTGGCTGGTGGAAGTGCCATCGTTCTTGGATTAATCATGTTGGGCAAAGATCTAGGCACTGCCGCCATAGTTGCCGGAATTATTGTTGGCATGCTCTTTGTTTCTGGCATTAAAACAACTCACATCACATTTACCGTAGCAATCCTGGGTGCGCTTGGTGCTGGGTTTACCCTTACGCATACAAACCGAATGCGCCGGTTCACCGCAATTCTCGATCCCTTTGCGCCATCGGTCTATAAATTCGCAGGATGGCAACCTGCTCACAGTCTCATGGGCCTAGCAAGTGGTGGACTCTTTGGAGTAGGAATTGGCGCGAGTCGTCAAAAGTGGGCCAATCTCTCAGAGGCACACACTGACTTTATATTCTCCGTCATCGGTGAAGAGATGGGGCTTCTAGGAACGTTATTAGTTCTCTTTACATATGCAGTTCTCATCTTTGCGATTTTTAGAGTCGCCATGAACACTAAAGAGCTTTTCGCAAAGTTTGCCGTTATAGGAATTATCTCGTGGCTCACGCTTCAGATCGTGATTAATATTGGAACGAATGTCAGTCTAATTCCGGTTATTGGCGTAACCCTTCCCTTCATCTCCTATGGAGGCTCTTCCCTGGTTGCCAACTACGTCGCAATAGGTTTTGTGCTCAACGTCGTTCGCCGGGATCCAGAACTCCAAAAAGTTCTCAAGGCCAATAAATTGGCAAGGCGCGAAAAGGCATGAAGCGAGTTCTCTTAGTAGGCGGCGGGACGGCCGGACACGTGGAGCCAGCGCTTGCAGTAGGCAAGTGGTTGGTGGCTCATGATTCTCAGATTCAAGTGGCCTTTCTTGGTACTCGTTCTGGGATTGAAGTCGATCTGCTCTTGAAAGAAGATTTTCCGCTTCACTGCATCACCAAGGTTCCGCTCCCTCGGAAAATAAATAGTGAACTTTTTACCTTCCCTTTTCGCCTCATCTATAGCTTGGCGCAATCACTTCGTATCATTCGAAACTTTGATCTCATTATTGGATTTGGCGGATATGTAAGTGCCAGTGCATATCTTGCGGCTAGGGCGCTAAAAAAGCCCATTGTTATTCATGAAGCAAATGCTCTTCCTGGATGGAGCAATAAACTGGGTGCTCGATTCGCCACCGAAATAGCCGTAGCTTTCGAATCTGTGAAGCGAAGCTATCCTGCCTGGTCTAATGCAATTTTTACCGGTATGCCAATCCGGAAAGAGATTTCAAAGGTTGCGGAACTTTCGAGCGATCAAAAGCGAGATATCAAAACTAGAGTGGTTTACGAGCTCGGTTTGGATCCGAAGCTGCCGATTATTTTCGCCTTTGGTGGATCGCAAGGTTCGGCGGCAATAAATAAAACAATAATTGATTTCTCACAGTCAGAGGCTGGTAAATCGGTGCAGATTATCCATGCCGTAGGTGGGAAGAATTCATTGCCTTCGGCAGAATCCAATTACCGTTCATTTTCCTACATTTACAATATGGCTGAGATGTATGTTGCTTGCGATTTAGTCATCTCACGAAGTGGCGCGGTAAGCTGCGCAGAGATAGAAGCTATTCACAAATTTGCAATATTTGTACCACTTCCCATAGGCAATGGAGAGCAGTCGGCAAATGCCTATGACTTGGTTAACTCTGGCGCCGCACTTATCTGCAACAATTCAGAGTTCACGCCATCTTGGCTAGAGCGCAATATAGAAAGCCTGATTGCACAAGCAACGAAATTCAATAACGCTCAAATCTCTGCACCTTGGCAGAATGCAGATGAGGCCATCGGCAACATCGCGCTTTCGATTATGGAAAGATAAAGCCCATGTCATTGACGCTTGACCAATTGCGAGCGAAGTCCATTCACTTTGTGGGGATGGGCGGCGCCGGCATGAGTGGCATAGCCCGAATCTTGCTTGCGCAAGGGGCAAGAGTCTCCGGATCGGATGCTAAGGACTCAATGGTTCTTCAGGGTCTGGCGGCGCTTGGTGCCAAAACATTTGTGGGGCATGCAGCGGAACATCTTCAGGGAGTAGATGTAGTTGTTGTATCAAGTGCGATAGATGAGCGAAATCCAGAGATTCAAAGGGCGAAAGAGCTCAATTTGTTAATTCTTGGCCGAGCTAAGGCGTTGGCGCTCTTGATGAGCAAATCAACCTCCGTGGCTGTGGCTGGAACTCATGGAAAAACTACGACGACCTCGATGTTGACCGTAGCTCTTCAATCAGCCGGCCTTGATCCCTCATTTGCAATTGGCGGAATGATCAACAGTTCTGGAACAAATGCGCATTTAGGAACGGGAACAATATTCGTCGTTGAAGCAGATGAGTCCGATGGTTCATTTCTGGAATACAAACCAGATGGCGCCATCATCACAAATATGGAACTCGACCATGTGGATCATTTCCCTGATTTCGCCTCCGTGCTCGCGGCCTTTCACAAGTTTGTTGACTCCATAAAACCAAATGGATTCCTCGTTCTCTGCGTAGATAGCCCTGGAGTAAAGCAACTCTTGGCAGAGATTGGGCGCAAAGATCTCAAGGTAGTCACATATGGAGCCGGCGGAGAATTTTCCTATTCTCATCTCTCGATCCGGGCGAGCGAGAGCTCAGCCCGAATTGCACGTAATGGAAGTGTTCTGGGGGAGCTTTCACTCACCATCCCGGGTGAGCATAATGTGATGAATGCAATCGCTGCGCTAGCGGCCGGCCTTGAACTAGGTGCTGGAATTTCTCCGTTAATGGAGGGGCTGCACAACTTCTCCGGTGCCCGGCGTCGCTTCGAAGTAAAAGGCGAAGTTGCTGGAATAACCGTTGTTGATGATTATGGACATCACCCCACAGAAGTTCGGGTCACGCTGGAGACGGCGAAGCGATATGCAGGTACGGGAAGAGTTCTTGTCATCTTCCAACCACATAGGTACAGCCGCACTCAGGCGTTCCTTCATGATTTTGCCAGCGCGCTCTCCCTTGCTGATTTCGTCGCGCTTTTAGAAATCTATCCCGCGAGTGAGGCTCCTATTCCTGGTGTCTCATCGAGAAATATAGTTGAACTCATGAAGAAGGAGCAGGCCAACTTCGAACCATCCATGTTGCAAATCGTGAGCGATATCGTCGAGCAGGCAAAGAGTGGGGATCTCATTCTTACCTTAGGCGCCGGTGATGTAAATTCACTCGCTCCCATAATTATTCAAGCGCTTCATGAGAAGTTTGCTTAATGCGCCATCTGCACAAATCAAAGCGAGCTCGCAATCTAAGAATCGCTATCTTCGCAATCGTGATAGCAGCACTTATCTACACTCTTGGCTGGTCTGGTTTGCTGGCGGTGAAGAAGATTGAGATATCTGGAACTTCACAGATAGATTTGATTTCACGCGATTTATCGAGAGATCACATTGCACTTCATCAGAATATGCAACTAGCGCGAGTAGATGTTAAAGCTATTTCACATTCGATTTTAAGCCACACATGGGTAGCCAATGCAATAATTTCTCGTAACTGGTTTGCTGGAACCGTTAAGATTGTGCTAACCGAACGAACTCCTGTTGCAGAATTCACCACAACTTCTGGCGAAACTGAATATTTTGACGCTTCAGGCGCAAATTTCACGTACCCATCGCCTTTCATAGCTCTGCCAAAAGTGACTTTGCAATCAGGTGGCGAACTTTCAAGGAAATCAGCTGCGGGGCTCATCTCGCAACTGCCCTCCGACCAACTTGCTGGCCTGATAGATCTCGTGGTTTACAGCCCTAATAAAATTATTATGGATATTCGAATGGGGAATCGAAGCCTTCGTATTAATTGGGGAGATAGCAGCGAAATCAGCTTGAAAAATAAGGTGTTAGGCGCGCTTCTACTCTTGCCGGAAAATCAAAAAATCAGCAACGTTGACTTGAGTAATCCACGAGAACCAATTACAAAATAAGTTTCGTGTCGGTTGTTGCTTCTACATACCTCGCACCATAGTTTTGCTAATCGAGATATAACCAACCATAAGTCTCAAGTAGAGATTTAGGTACAGGAAGAGGCAGATTGTGGCAACACCGCAAAATTACTTAGCAGTTATTAAAGTCGTTGGCGTTGGCGGCGGCGGTGTGAATGCGATTAATCGAATGATTGATGCCGGATTAAAAGGCGTTGAATTCATTGCAATCAACACAGATTCACAACAGCTCATCATGAGTGATGCAGATGTGAAATTAGATATTGGTAAGAAAGTAACACGCGGGCTAGGTGCGGGTGCGGCGCCAGAGATTGGTAAGCAGGCGGCCGAAGATTCCGCGGATGAGATTGAAGAGCTTCTTCGTGGTGCAGATATGGTCTTTGTTACTGCTGGTGAAGGCGGAGGTACCGGCACCGGCGGTGCTCCTGTTATCGCAAAGATTGCAATGGATCTTGGCGCGTTGACTGTTGGTGTTGTTACACGTCCATTCTCATTTGAAGGAAAGCGTCGCTCATCTCAAGCAGAACAGGGAATCGAAGCTTTGCGCGAAGTTGTCGATACCCTCATCGTTATTCCGAATGATCGCCTACTAGCAATCTCCGATCGTTCCATAAGTCAGATTGAAGCTTTTAAGAGCGCTGATGCAGTTCTCCTCTCCGGCGTACAAGGAATTACTGATCTCATAACAACACCTGGTCTGATAAACCTCGACTTCGCTGATGTTAAGAGCGTGATGCAAGGAGCTGGTTCTGCGCTGATGGGAATTGGTTCTGCGCGCGGTGAATCACGCGCAACTCGCGCCGCCGAACTCGCGATCTCTAGTCCGCTGCTGGAAGCGTCTATAGATGGAGCTCATGGAGTACTCCTCTCCATTGCGGGCGGATCAGATATTGGCCTCTTTGAAATAAGCGAAGCTGCTGAGCTAGTTCATGATTCAGTTCATCCAGATGCAAATATCATCGTTGGAACTGTCATTGATGATGCCCTTGGCGATGAGGTCCGAGTGACCGTCATTGCCGCAGGCTTTGATGGGGGAGCTCCAAAGAAGATCTCCATGCCGGTAATTGATGCTGCGACTCTGAGCGGAAGCGCCGATCCACTACCTATAGATGATGCGCTCTCGGTTGCTCTGGATATTCCGTCGAATGAGATTCCCACTACTGCTACATCGCAAGGTCGGAAGCGAATTACCTTTGAAGAGCTAGTTATTGAAGATGAGATAGATATCCCAGACTTCATGCGATAGCACGAAGATGGCGCGATTTTATTTCTCATCTATTTATGGTGGAGTTTCTACGGAAGCATACGCTGCCCTAAATCTGGGTGATCATGTTGGAGATAGCCCCATTCATGTCTCAGAAAATCGGGATGTTCTGGCGAGGCAACTTGGGCTCAAATCTATTAGCTTCATGAACCAAGTTCATGGAAGCGCTGTCGTTCAGGTCGACTCAACCACCAAGCAGATTCCCACTTGCGATGCAATAGTTACCACAGAGAAATCCTTGGGGCTGGCAGTTTTAACGGCCGATTGCATTCCGTTGCTGATAGATGGCGAAAATTGCATTGCCGCAATTCATGTGGGGCGGCGTGGTTTAGTAAGCGGCGTTATCACTGAATCCATAGCTGTATTGAAGAATTTAGGAGCTACACGATTTAAAGCAGTGCTTGGCCCATCGATATGTGGCAAGTGTTATGAAGTGGATCTAACTATGTATGATGAAATTTCCTCTCAATTGCCCAGCACGTCTACTAGCCGCGAGGTGCACTCACTAGATTTACCAAGCGGGGCAATCGATGAGCTGACGAAATTAGGGGTAGCTACAAAAGTCCATCACATCTGCACCATGGAGAGCCCAGATTATTTCTCGTATCGCCGCAGTGGGATCGCCGGGAGAATGGCGGGGGTCATCTCCTTATGAGTCAACGAAAAGCAGAGCTGGCAGCGAATTTGGCTGCCATACAGTCCCGCATCGATGCGGCGGCAACCACCTGCGGGAGAGCGCCATCGGAAATAACTTTGGTGGTGGTCACTAAGACTTTTCCGGTTGAAGATATCAAGCTCCTCTATGAGCTCGGAGTTCGAAATTTTGGTGAGAATAGAGACCAGGAAGGTTCGATTAAAGCGCCAGCCCTGCCTAAGGATTGCATCTGGCATTTTCAAGGCCAAATTCAAAGTAATAAAATTAAGTCAATTCTTACTTGGGCAAATTGCATCCACTCACTCGATGCTTTAAAGCATGCCGCCAAAATTGCCGAGATCGGCTCCAACGTGCAAATTCTGGTTCAAGTGGCGCTCGAGCAGGTACTGAGGGCCGATCGCGGGGGAGTAGATCCGGCAACGCTTGATGACTTTCTGGAACGAGTAATTGACGGCTTTAAATTAAATGTCGTCGGTCTCATGGCGGTTGCTCCGCTAGAGGCCAGACCAAAGGAGGCCTTCGATGAATTATCGAAAATTAGAACAGGTCTGGTCCATAAGTGGCCACAGCTCCAGCAACTCTCTGCCGGAATGAGTAATGACTTTGAAGCAGCTATCGCGGCTGGCGCGACACTTGTGCGGGTGGGGAGCTCAATCCTCGGTTCTCGCAGCGCCCCCCTTTAAAATTTACCCATGGCTAAAGCATTTAAGAAGATGGCAAATTACCTCGGACTTGTGGATGACGAGGAGCTAGAAGAGTCCTTAGTTGAAGTTGCGGTTCAAGAGCCACGTCGCGGTTTTCGCGCGCTCTCGCATTCTCGTCATGAAGATACAACCGAACTTCCTTCATATATGCGCCCTGCAAATCCGGCAGCAGCAGGTGTAACTCCTGTTCACACCTCCATCAGTCGTCCAGCTCCGGTCGCCGCAGCTACGACCTCAGCGCCAATGGATCGCATCGTCACCATTCAACCTCGCGTCTACGCAGATGTGCGCGCAGTGGGCGAGCAGTATCGCAATGGGCAACCTGTGATTATGAACCTCAGCGATGTCGATGAGAGTGAATGCAAACGTTTTGTTGATTTCGCATCTGGTTTGGTCTTTGGTCACTATGGAAAAATTGAGAGAGTAACCTCAAAGGTCTTTCTTTTGACTCCAGCGAATGTTGCGGTCACCACCGATAGCAATTCATCTGGCGGTCAATCCACTTTCTTTAACCAGAGCTGACGCTGATGCCAGCCATTGGCAGTCTGCTCTATTCGATAATCCAACTATTCGTTCTACTTCTCTTCGCCCGAGTAATTTTGGATTACGCACGTATGTTTGCTCCGCAGTGGAGACCAAGAGGGATTGTCCTTGTGCTTGCCGAATTTGTTTACGGGATTACTGATCCAGTAATGAGAACCGTGCGTAGATTTATTCCACCGCTTCGCATTGGTCCGGTTGCAGTTGATTTATCTTTTATCGTTGTCTTGGTCGCTGCCCAATTAATTGGACGCCTAGTTTTAACTATTGCTTAACTATTAGATGGCTTTAGAAAGCTTGAGCCAGAGATCAATCTCTCGCCCAGCAAAATCACTTTCGCCCTCAACTTTAGTGAAGGAGAGCGCTAAGACTTCTTCACCGATGAGCGCTTGATTGCGCTCTAAAGCTTGCACAATATTTGCCGGGCCAGACCATGAGACGTGGATACGGTCGCTGATATCAAAGCCAGATTGTTTGCGCTCTTCTTGAATTGCGCGGATTATTTCGCGAGCCAGGCCCGCCTCGATGAGTTCAGGAGAGAGTTCCAAATCCAACGCCAAGCTCTCACCGGAGTGAGTCGCGACTGACCAACCTGCTTTTGGAGTCTCAGTTACGACTAAATCCTCGAGCGTGAGAGTGGCGCTCTTGTCGCCATCATATGAAAGTGATGCGGATGCGTTAGCGCGAAGCTCCTTCACTAGTGTGGCTGCATCAGAAGTTGCAATCGCCTTTGCGATCGCTTGGACATCTGCGCCATAGCGGGCACCAATACTTTTGAAGTTTGCCTTGATCGAGATACTCACTAAGTCGGCGCCAGCACTGGAAATATCATCTAATTTCAGGACATTGAGTTCATCAGCAACATGCGAAGCAATTTCCGGATCTACTTGAGACCAACCTGGCGCTGCGACAAGAGCACGGCTCAGTGGCTGTCTTATTTTAATTTTAGACTCAGCTCGGGCAGAACGACCGAGTTCTACAAGCCGGCGAGTGAGCTGAACCGAATCGGAAAGCGCGAGGTCAATCTCGCTTGGATTAGAGATCGGGAAATCAGAGAGATGGACGGAGAGTTTCTCATTTCCGTCGGCCACGCGAACAAACTCTTGCCAGACGTGCTCGGTTATAAAAGGAACCATCGGTGCCATCAGCAGAGTGAGTTGTTTGATGCAGCGATAGAGAGTGTGAAGCGCGGCTGCATCACCATCCCAAAAGCGGCGACGAGAACGGCGAACGTACCAGTTAGATAAGTCATCAATAAATTTTGCGATTAGGCGTCCGGCATCTTGCGAGTCATAACCTTGGTATGCGGCATCCACGCCAGCTATGAGGGAATTAAGTTCAGAGATGATCCATCGATCAAGAGTGGTTAGCTCGCTAGTTGGAGTTTCCAGCGTGAAGTTTGCCGCTTTTGCGTAGAGGGTAAAGAAAGAGATTGTGTTCCAGTAGGTAAGTAGCGTCTTTCGTACGACATCCGAGATCGCATCATGCCCAACGCGTCTGGCGCTCCACGGCGATCCAGCAGCCAGCATGTACCAACGAACCGCATCTGCGCCATGTTGGTCCATCAAGGCGACCGGCTCGAGCACATTGCCTAAGTGCTTGCTCATCTTGCGTCCATCTTTATCCAAGATATGACCAAGGCAGAGCACTGTCTCGTAGGAACTTTGGTCAAAGACCAGCGTGCCAATTGTCATCAGGGTGTAGAACCAGCCACGAGTTTGGTCAATCGCTTCTGCGATGAAGTCAGCCGGGTAGGAGGTCTGGAACTTTTCCAGCGAACCCTCTTTGTGCGGATAGCCCCATTGCGCAAATGGCATAGATCCAGAGTCATACCAACAGTCGATAACTTCTGGAACCCGATTCATTACTTCGGAACATTGTGCGCAGGCAAATGTAATGTCATCAACAAATGGGCGATGCGGGTCAGTCCCGCTGAGTTCTTGACCAGCGAGCGAGCCGAGTTCGGCAAGTGAGCCAATGCAAATCTCGTGTTTATTGGTACATCGCCAAATGGGAAGGGGAGTACCCCAATACCTATTTCGGGAGACCGCCCAATCAATATTATTGGTGAGCCAATCGCCATATCGACCGGTCTTGATGGTCTCTGGATGCCAATCGGTTTTCTGGTTCTCGCGTAGGAGCGCATCTTTAATCAATGTGGTCTTGATATACCAAGAGGGTTGTGCGTAATAAATCAGAACTGTGTGGCAGCGCCAACAATGTGGATAGGAGTGCTCATATTGGGTGTGCTTAAACATCAAGCCGCGGGACTTTAGATCCTTGATCAGTGGCTTATCGGCATCCTTGAAGAAGAGCCCGCCAATCTCAGGGATGGAATCAACAAAGGTGCCATCTGGATTAACTGGATTTACCACTGGCAAGTTGTAGGAGCGGCAGATGATTAAGTCATCGGCGCCAAAGGCTGGAGCTTGATGTACTAAACCGGTTCCATCTTCCACGGTGACATAATCGGCAAGCACGATGAAATGTGAATCAGGAATTTCTAGGTAATCAAACGGCCGCGAGTAGGTCGTGCGCTCGAGTTCGGAACCTGAGAACGTTGCCAAGACTTTCTGCTCTCCGCCCAGCACGTGGGCGAGATTTGAAGCAATGACTAGTCGTTCACTCTTATCTTCAACAGTCAGCTCAATTACTTGGTATTCAACTTTCGGGTTAACTGCGATTGCAGTATTTGAAACCAAGGTCCATGGAGTTGTGGTCCAGACCAAGAAGCTTGCGCCAAGTTCAGCAACCTTGCCGGAGGTGGCAGGAAATCGAACATAGACCGACGGATCTGTAACGGTCTCATAACCTTGGGCGAGTTCGTGATCGGAGAGACCGGTACCGCAGCGAGGGCAATACGGCGCAACTCGGTGATCCTGAACAAGTAGGCCTTTATTCCAAATCTGTTGGAGCGACCACCAGACGCTCTCTACATATTCACTCGACATGGTCCAATAAGCTTCATCGAAATCAACCCAGAAGCCCATTCGTCTGGTCATTGTGGTGAAGGCATCTACGTGACGTTGTACGGATTCGCGACACTTCTCATTGAAGGCAGCAATGCCATATTTTTCAATATCGCCTTTACCACTAAAGCCAAGTTCCTTCTCAACTGCAATCTCAACTGGCAAACCATGGCAATCCCAGCCAGCTTTACGAACAACTTGGTTGCCCTTCATTGTCTGAAAACGTGGGAAGAGATCCTTGAAAACTCGCGCCTCAATATGGTGCGTGCCGGGCATGCCATTGGCGGTAGGAGGGCCTTCATAGAAGGTCCAGGAAGGAGCGCCATCGCGCGCGGCAACGGTCGCAGCAAAAACCTGTTGGGTCTCCCAGAAATTGAGAATTTCGTGTTCAACGGTCGGAAGGTCAATAGCGGGAGCGAGGCTCTTAAATTCGCCTAGCTTCTGATTCACGCCTAGCCGCCTCTCGTGCCGATTGGGATTATTCAAGAATAAGGTTGGAGTCTAGCGCGGCAAAGTTGGTGTTTGCCCGCTGCAGGTTCTAACCTTTGCGCCGCAGGTGATTAACGGCAAAATTGCCAGCAAATATAAGGATGTGGGTCTCGTGGCCATAAAGAAGATAGCAAAAGCATTAACCGCTAAGAAGGCTGCACCCGCTAAGAAGGCTGCACCCGCTAAGAAGGCTGCACCCGCTAAGAAGGCTGCACCCGCTAAGAAAGTCGCGGCCAAGAAAGCCCCAGCCAAGAAGGCTGCCCCGGCAAAGAAAGCGCCGGTGAAGAAGGTGGCTGCCAAAAAAGCTCCGGCCAAAAAAGCTCCGGCAAAACCAGCAGCGAAAGTTCGCTCCCCA
>CAILWW010000097.1 GCA_903838035.1 uncultured Actinomycetes bacterium
ACACTCTTTCCCTACACGACGCTCTTCCGATCTTGCACCTTGAATACGAACCGCTTTGCTTGCTCCCATAGGAAGAAAGAGTCCATCACCTTGTCCGACTAGTTTCTCAGCGCCAGGAGTATCGAGGATTACTCGAGAATCAGCAAGGCTTGAGGTAGCAAAAGATAGACGAGAAGGAACGTTCGCTTTAATGAGGCCGGTAACAATATCCACGCTTGGACGTTGGGTCGCAATGACTAAGTGTATTCCGGCAGCGCGCGCAAGTTGAGTGATGCGCACGATGCTCTCTTCTACCTCTCGGGCAGCCACCATCATTAAATCTGCAAGTTCGTCAATGATGACGAGTAGATATGGATATGGTTCAAGAACTCTTTCACTGCCTGCTGGTACTTGAAGTTTGCCAGCCTTTACCGCCTTGTTGAAATCATCGATATGTCTAAATCCAAAATTGGAGAGATCGTCATATCTCATATCCATTTCCCGAACGACCCAAGCTAAAACATCGGCAGCTTTCTTCGGGTTAGTGATAATTGGTGCGATGAGGTGTGGAATTCCTTCATAGCTGGTGAGCTCTACTCGCTTTGGATCGATCATTACTAAACGAACATCATCGGGAGTAGCGCGCATCAAGATGGAGACGACGAGTGAGTTAATCATGGAAGATTTACCGGCGCCGGTCGCGCCAGCGACGAGCAAGTGCGGCATCTTGGCCAGGTTGGCGCAGATAAATTGACCTTCTACATCTTTACCGAGCGCGATCACCATTGGATGCGGATCATTGCCAGCTATCGGTGCCCGCAATACGTCGCCCAATGCAACAATCTCTCGGTCGGTATTTGGAATTTCAATTCCTACGGCCGACTTTCCTGGAATTGGAGAGAGGATTCGGACATCCCCGCTTGCAACGGCATACGAGATGTTCTTAGAGAGCGCAGTAACAGCTTCAACTTTAACGCCGCCAGCAAGTTCTACCTCATATCTAGTAACCGTGGGGCCGCGCATAAATCCAGTGACGCGGGCATCGATGTCGAACTCTTCAAAGACTTGGGTGAGCGCATTAACAACCGTCTCGTTGGCCTTTGATTTAGCTTTGGAGGTAGGGCCAGCCTTAAGTAAATCCATCGAAGGAAGTACATATGGTTTGCCGGAATGATCTGCATAACTTGGCGCAGGGGCTGGTTTAGGCGCAGGGGCTTTTGCGACAGAGGCGGGTTGGCTTTCGCGCGGAAGTTCAACCGTGAACTCCTCATCAAATTCCTCTTCATCTAGCTCATCGTCCGGATGAAAAGATTGGACTAATGGAGTTTCAAAAGGTGGGGTATCGGTAATTTCAAATTCATCTTCTGCGGCGGCACGAGCCGCTCTAGCATCGCCCACCTTCGCGCTCCCCCAATGGAAGAGAGATTTTATTCGCACGGCAACTTGCGAAACTGGTGTTGCGGTTGTAATTAGCCCACCGAAGAAGAAAATAATGAGCAAGATAGGAATCGCCAGCACATTTGTCACTAAAGCAACCAACGGAGTGGAGACTGCATATCCGATCATTCCCCCACCGTGACGTATGGCGCTCTGACCAGTTCCGATAGAACCATTGAATATATGAAGCAGCCCAGTGGAGGTCAAAACCAAAATAAGTGTGCCAATGGTGATGCGGCCAGTTGCTCGTGACTCTTCCGGAGATTTAAATAGTCGGAAAGCGAAATAGAGGAGGAGCAAAGGCGAGATGAAGCCAATGCGTCCAACCAACCCATAGTTCGCGGCATAGACTGCGCGCCCAAGGACGTTGTGCAAGCTAAACCACGTTCCGGCGGCATCAATAAGAGCTAAGATAAAAATTGAGAAGGCAATCCCATCGCGATGGTGTGCTGGATCTAGATCTTGGGCACCACGGAAGATAAATCGCACGGAGCTGCCGAGCGCCTTTGCGATGGCACGCCAGATCAGGTGAAGAATATTGAGTGCTCCTGCAGCGAAAGAGGAGTTCTTAGATTTCGAGGAAGCGCGCTTCTTACTTTTAGCCATGATGCCTAACCTTAAAGAATGAAATCAAAGGTGAGGGACAGGCGCGCCGTTATACCTCAATGACAACCGGGACAATCATTGGTTTACGGCGATGTTTATCGCCTACCCAACTGCCCACCGTTTTACGAACTACTTGCTGAAGTTGGTGTGTTCCGTTGATCCCACTAGCAACTGCATGGGCCATCGCCTTCTCAATCATGCCGGTGACTTCATTAAAGAGAGCTGCATCTTCGGTGAATCCGCGGGCATGGATATCAGGTCCAGCCACGATTTTTCCACTCTGCGAATCGACAACCACAATTACCGAGATAAAACCTTCTTCGCCCAGAATGCGGCGATCTTTCAGTGAATCTTCTGTAATCTCACCAATGCTTTGACCATCGACATATACAAAGCCAACCGGAATTGCACCAGATACGTCGGCGTAACCATCAGCAAGATCAATCGTGATTCCATTTTCTACAACGAGCGTCTTATTTCGAGCGACGCCGGTCTTGATTGCCAACTCTGCATTTGCCCGAAGGTGGCGCCATTCGCCATGGATTGGCATTACATGTTTTGGCTTCACGATGTTGTAGCAGTAGAGAAGTTCTCCGGCTGCGGCATGGCCAGAAACGTGCACCATCGCATTCCCCTTATGGACAACTTTGGCACCTAAGCGGGTCAACTCATTGATAATGCGATAAACCGGATTTTCATTTCCTGGAATTAGCGAAGAGGCAAGAATGACGGTATCGCCTTTGCCGACAACAATTTCATGCTCGCCATTAGCCATTCGGGAGAGCGCAGCCAACGGTTCACCTTGCGAGCCGGTACAAATCATCACGACGTTATCGCCAAATTTGCCGACATCTTTGGCATCAATGATTAGTCCCTCAGGGACGGTGAGATAGCCAAGATCCTGTGCCAACTTCATATTGCGAACCATGCTTCGACCAACCAGAGCAACTTTTCGCTTATGCGTGGCTGCGATATCGATTACTTGTTGGATGCGATGCACATGCGAAGCGAATGAGGCAACGATTACGCGACGTTTCGTTCCGGCGATGATGCGATCTAATACTGGCGAAATTTCACTCTCAGAGGTAGTAAATCCAGGTACATCAGCATTTGTAGAGTCGACCATAAATAGATCAACGCCCTCTTCGCCCAAACGCGCGAAGGTGACTAAGTCAGTAATACGACCATCAAGTGGAAGCTGATCCATTTTAAAATCACCGGTAGCGAGAACAACGCCCGCTGGGGTCTTAATGGCAACTGCGAGGGCATCTGGAATGGAGTGATTAACCGCCACAAATTCAAGTTCAAATGGACCAAAGCTTTGGCTCATTCCTGCGCGAACCTCGATTTTTGGAGCAGAGATACGACGCTCCTTGAGCTTTGCTTCCGTGAAACTTAACGTTAATTTCGAACCGACAATCGGAATATCGCTCCGCTCTTTCAGTAAGAATGGAACGGCGCCGATATGGTCTTCATGTCCATGAGTAAGCACAACGGCTACTACATCGCTTAAACGATCGCGAATATATGAGAAGTCCGGAAGAATTAAATCGATACCTGGTTGGCTCTCTTCTGGAAAGAGTACGCCGCAATCCACAATCAGCAGTTTGCCTTCATACTCAAAGACGGTCATATTTCGACCGATTTCACCGAGGCCACCAAGGGCGACGATGCGAAGAGTTTTTGGAGCTAGTGCTGAGGGATAGGGAAGTTCGGGGTGTGGGTGATTCATTAGTTAACTGTGACTCCGCCTTGTCGTAGGTCCTCCCGCAATTGCGCAATCTGCGCTTCGGTGGCATCGACAAGTGGCAATCGTGTAAATCCGCCAGGCAAGCCCATCATGTTCATGGCTGCCTTAGTCAATATCGCACCTTGGGTGCGGAAGGTTCC
>CAILWW010000098.1 GCA_903838035.1 uncultured Actinomycetes bacterium
AGCGAGAGTAGTGAAAGCAGCGAGAGTAGTGAAAGCAGCATAGGTAACGAGAAAAGTAAATCAGCGTCAGAAACCGAGAATCCAGATTTCAAAACTCTCCGTGAAATTGGCGATGAACTCAGTGATGCCGAGATGGGACTCGCAGTACATGCCCAAGCCTTGGCAAATTGGCATCACACGCATCAGTTCTGTTCAAGGTGTGGCGCAACTACGACTTCTTCACTAGGAGGCTCAGTTCGTAAGTGCGACAAAGATGCCAGCGAACATTACCCACGCACTGATCCAGCAATCATAGTTTTAGTAAAAGATAAAGACGATCGCATCCTTCTCGGACGACAAGCAGTTTGGCCAGAACACCGCTTCTCTAATTTTGCTGGCTTTGTTGAACCCGGTGAATCTTTTGAACATGCCGTAGCACGGGAAGTCACAGAAGAGTCAGGGCTCAAAGTCGATGAGATTATTTATTTAGGTTCCCAGCCATGGCCATTTCCAGCCTCCATCATGATTGCTTTTCATGCCATCACCCAAAATCCAGAAGCGGCACGTCCTGATGGAACCGAGATTGTGGAAGTGCGTTGGTACTCACGGGAAAGTATGCGTGCGGGCATTGCCGATAAAACCTTGCTCTTGCCACCAGCAATGAGCGTCTCCCGGCGCATGCTGGAAGCTTGGTATACCTCCGATGGCAGCGATATCTCAGATCTCACCGGTGGCGAAAGATGGCAGGCGTAATTCGTGGTTCTCTCGCTCGATGAAATTCTGGAGGGGCTCGACCCGGATCAGCGTGAAGCAGTAACGGCTATTCGCGGACCGGTCTGTGTTATCGCCGGTGCTGGAACTGGAAAGACTCGAGTCATTACCCATCGAATTGCCTACGCGGTTGCGGCCGGTGTCACCGATCCAAGTAAAACCCTGGCACTTACATTTACTGCGCGAGCTGCTGGTGAAATGCGCACCAGACTGCGCGGCCTTGGCATCCCTAATGCCAGCGCGCGAACATTTCACTCCGCTGCCTTAAAACAGCTGCTTTACTTCTGGCCAAACTCGTTTGGGGGTGCATTTCCCTCGCTACTTACAACAAAGTCAGGCTTTCTCTCTGAGGCGATTAATCGCGCACAAACCTCGCTCGCCCCACAGTCCACCATCCTTCGCGATATCGCTGGCGAGATTGAATGGGCAAAAGTTTTGGAGATTGGTCCTGAAGATTATGTCGAACGCGCACAAGGTGAAGCGCGCTCGATTCGTGCCGGAAATAATCGCGGCGTAACTGCAAACTTAGAAGAAGTTGCCAAGATTTATTCTGCTTACGAATCCCTCAAACGCTCCGAACGAGCCGTCGACTTTGAAGATGTCTTACTGCTCACCGTGGGAATGTTGGAAGAGGATCGCGATGTACGCGAACGTATCCGCGATCAATATCGATATTTCACCGTGGATGAGTACCAGGATGTTTCACCGCTTCAACAACGTTTGCTAAATCTCTGGCTGGGAAATCGGGAGGAGCTTTGTGTTGTGGGCGATGCCGCTCAGACGATTTATTCCTTCGCTGGCGCAACGTCGGCATTTCTCTTGAACTTCACTAAGAAATATCCAAATGCGGAAATTATTCGTCTTAATCGCGGCTATCGCTCTACCCCAGAGATTATTGGAACGGCAAATGCAATTTTGCGACAAGGTGGAATGTTGGGGGAGGCGGGTACTGAATTAACCTCGATGAACGAACGAGGTATCGCACCTGCTATTCATCGCGCAGATTCTCCAAGCGCCGAAGCCCAAGATATTGTGCAGCAAATTCTCGCGCTTAAATCAAAGCATGAAGCCGAACATGGAAGTGAAGCCTGGCATCCATCCATCGCAATTCTTGCTCGCACGAATTCGCAACTCGATGCTTTTGAGAAGGCTCTGGCAAGCGCTGGCGTTGATTCGCTGGTGAAGAGCAATGACCGATTCTTCGAACGCGTTGATGTGAAGGATGCGATGCGAACCATCAGAAATGGCTCAGTTCTGCCAGTAGAAGACGGAAACTGGTATGGCGAACTCGAATCAATTCTTCGCCCATTTGGAGATGCTGATTATGTGCAAGCCTTCCTGAGATTAGGTAAGACCATGTATGAAGATGGCGCGCCAAATATGCGGGCATACCTGCGCGAACTGGAAGATCGAGCAGAGCAGAACAATCCACCGACCCTGCCCGGCGTCGTCCTTGCCACCCTGCACTCAGCCAAGGGCTTGGAGTGGGAGCACGTCTTTCTCGTCGGAGTTTCGGAAGGATTTATGCCTTTTGGGGTTGAGGCCGGTTCGGTTAGCGCTTCCAGCAAGAGCCAGGCCATCAATGAGGAGCGCCGCCTCTTTTACGTGGGCCTCACCCGCGCAAGAAAACAGGTACATATCTCGTATTCCGGCTCGCCCAGCCCATTTCTGAGCGGACTTCTCGCTAGCCATTAATTAGGTTGCGAGCCCCAAAGCCCCTGGGCTACCCTTCTTCACATGTCAGCTCTAGCCTCGATGAACTCGGTGAAGGAAAGTTCTTCACTCGTAATTTTGGCTGCCATCACATCAACACCGGCTGAACATACCCATCACACAACAACCGCCCCTGCTTATTTTTACAACGCCGCATTCGCTGGTAAGTGGAATAAGTACACAGGAAGCGGATCCTGGAGCACTATCGGATAACCGATACAAAGCCCCAGGGCCGCAAATCCTTAACAGGATGAGCGGCCCTTTTGCTTTTCCGGGCAACTAAAAAATGAAAAATATGAAGACCAAGAAACCAACCAACTAACCAACTAATAACCGAGAAAGAACTAGGCAAAGAAAAGGATGGTGAGGACGATGAGCGTTCTCCTAAGCGATCTACTCGTACCAGGCTGGGCAGAAGGCGATAACGCCATGAAGGGAATCAGCGATATCTCCAATGCTGATTACAACTTGCCATGCCACACCGCAGAGCCCGATACCTTCTTTGCCGAGGATGACCTCACTATTGAATATGCAAAGTCATTATGCGGTGGCTGCCCATTGCGAAGCGCATGTTTAGAAGGCGCGCTTTCGAGAAGTGAGCCATGCGGTGTCTGGGGTGGAGAGTTATTCCAAGATGGGCGTCCTATCGCGCAGAAGCGCCGTGTGGGTCGTCCTCGCCTGCTTCGCGTAGAGCAATCGCAAGCCGCGCCTCTACGCACATCCACATTCTCTCTCAACCGTCCAGAATCGACTGATGAGCTCGCTCGGATTATGGAGATCGATGGTGATAGTTCGTTCGAGCAAGTTGCTCGCGCCGGTTAGGGCAAAGGTACTGATCTCAAGTGAGAGTAAGCCAGCGATATAAGCGATAGCCGAAACTGGAATCTCTGGCGGTTCTGTGAAACTCCGCACCATGGCATGCGCGCCAAGGTGCGGATTTTTCTTTGCGCGAGTAATAGATAAACACCGCACACAAGGACTCTTCCCGGGAATGACCAATGGTCCAATTGATATGTGAGGACCTTCAATATCGGCGACTTGTAGATAAGGCGTCCCATCATTGGCCCAACGATCCAATAAATCCCAGGAGACACTTTGCGCTGCAATAATCAAAGCAGGAGTGGATATTTTGGCTTCGGCGGCCACGCCGACTCCACTTTCCTGCCCCGTTGCCGAGAGCGCCGAACGTTGGATGATAGTTCTATGAAGTTCGGCAAAGCTTTTTCCTAAATCTGCTTGAGTTACCGAAATTCCACAAAGCTCGCCCAGCCCAACTCCCGCATCCATTTCCGGCACTGCAGTTGTGCGATTAATAATTTGAGTACGGGTAAATCCAGATGCCTGCAAAAGAAGCAGTAAATTCTTAGATAAACGATTGCGGCCAAATATCAGAATCGGAAATGAACTTCGCAGAAGAACTTCATTTATTGGATCCATATTTATTGGATCTACATTTATCCGATCTACATTTATCCGATTCAAATTTATCCGATCCACATTTAAAGAATCAACCGGGCTTCGCCAAGAGGCAAGTGCGACTTCCGCCTTTACTCGTGCCAGATAACTTTCTCGTTGTATGCCAGATAAGGATTTGAGAATTGGTTGGAGAGAGGTTCGAATTTCCAAGAGGCTATTTTTCAGAAGTTGATGCAGCAACAATCGAAGGAAGAGTGGATTTTGCAATCTATCTGCAATCTCTAGACAACTGTGAACTGCTTGCTCGTGTTCCAAGAGATCAAGGGCGCGAAGCAGGAGCGGCGAGTAGGGGAGGAGAATTCCGTGGGATGGGAGGCCAATATAAATCTGGCCAGTATCGCTGCTTTGCCGATATCGGAACCAGTGGACGCCTGATTTGAGACGCGGCCAGAAATCATCGGAGCTCATCGGAGAATCTTGGCGAGGGCATAGCTGTGAAAGTTGAGCCCTTTAGGCAATGTGCGTGGTCAGTGAAAAAGAGAGACGCCCTGCAAGAAGTGAATCTCGCAGAGCGTCCTAATTATGGAAACTAAAAACCCACCCCAACTATTGTCGGAGTGGGTTTCTTAGAAAGTTAGTGATTAAGCCTTGCCCAAGATGCGGTTAACCTTGGTGCCACAGACTGGACAGATGCCCTGTGCCATGCGACGACCAGAATCAGAGACTTTTACGTGTCCTTCAAAGGCACGCTTCTCTTTGCACTTAACGCAGTAGGCCTCACCCTTATATTCTTCAGCCATTTCGGCCCTCCAATCGTCGCACTCTCGAGGATGCAGATTCTCTGCATCCCGTGTGCGTATGAGAGGACGATACCCCGCACGCGCTCGCCACGCGTGAAAATCCACATCTTTTTAAGCGTGTGGCTTATAAATTTGGGTGAAATGTCCGATTTCAGGGCTATAGAACGGTGATCTCGTCCCCGTCGCTGTGCGCGGCAATACCGGCCTCATAACCCTCGAGGAAGGACTCTGCGCGATCTTTATCGGGCATCCGCTCTAGAAGTAGATAGAACTCATCGCCATGGCCTGGCACGCGAAGGTGGATCAGCTCATGGAAGAGAACAAAGCGAATGACGTAATCCGGCGCTGAGATTAATCGATCGGAGATGCGAATCGTTCGGTCATCGGTTGTGCATGAACCCCAGCGCTCGCGCATCGGGCGCCAGCTCACGGAGGCAGGGCGCTCGCTAAATTCAGGGAGATAGGCGCCGAGTATCTCCGCGCTCATATGTAAGAGCTCGCCATCGCTCTTTCGAATCTTCGCCTCGCGCTTGAGCACGAGCGCGATCATCTCTGGGATGAGCTCCTGCTCCTGCTTGCGGCTGACTTTGGCCGGGATATGAATCTCGATAACGCCATTTGTCCGAAAAGCCTGAATGCTCCGCTTGCGCCGGGCGCTTCGGATAACGCGGAAAGCAGGCAGGTCACCGGAAAGTGGATGGGTCACTCCAACTTGGCGGGAGGAGCTAGCGGATCCGGATGATTTAGCGCTGGCTGGCGAAGTTGGCACTCTGGAGACGGTATCTGGAAAGAGTTCCTGTTGGAGGAAGTTCTGCATTGCCATGGGCGAACTCCTCCTAATCTCTACTTAGCGCA
>CAILWW010000099.1 GCA_903838035.1 uncultured Actinomycetes bacterium
ATCGACGAAATTGAGAATGACGAGGCCATTTGCCAGCCGCAGCGCGGTCTCTACCGAATCGGTGATTCGTGATTTCGACTCTGATTTCACAGTCAAGCGATCTACAACTACTTCGATGGCGTGCTTCTCTTGCTTCTTTAACTTAGGGACATCTGCAATCGCATATACCGTTCCATCTACTCGAACACGAGCAAAGCCCTGCACCGTAAAATCCTTGAATAGATCGAGAAATTCACCTTTGCGCTCTCGTATGACGGGAGCTAGGACGAGGA
Organism: uncultured Actinomycetes bacterium; assembly: GCA_903838035.1. Lineage (GTDB taxonomy): Bacteria > Actinomycetota > Actinomycetes > Nanopelagicales > Nanopelagicaceae > AAA044-D11. The sequence goes on from CAILWW010000099.1 coordinate 273, forward strand.
ATTTGCTCCCCTCTTTCATTCCTAGAATCTGATCCACAATATTTTGTGGAGTCTGCTTGGCGATGGGCTTGCCACAATTTGGGCAGTGCGGGCGGCCAGCGCGAGCAAAGAGCAGTCGAAGGTAGTCGTAGACCTCGGTAATTGTTCCCACCGTTGAACGTGGGTTTCGGTTGGTAGATTTTTGATCTATCGAGACGGCCGGAGAGAGCCCTTCAATGAAATCAACATCGGGCTTATCCATCTGACCCAGAAATTGACGCGCATAAGCTGAGAGGGACTCCACATATCGGCGTTGTCCTTCCGCAAAGATGGTGTCGAAGGCGAGCGAAGATTTTCCAGAACCGCTTAATCCGGTAAAGACAATAAGCGCGTTTCGCGGTAAATCTAACGAGACATTCTTCAAATTGTGCTCGCGGGCGCCGCGAACTATTAGACGATCGGCGCTCATTTAGGTACCAGCCTCTTCCATTCCACGGAGCTCCTTCTTGAGCTCACGAATCTCATCTCGCAAACGTGCCGCTAATTCAAAGGCGAGTTCTGCGGCAGCGGTCTTCATCTGTTCCGTCAGAGATTCTATGAGGGCGACCAGCTCTTGTCGTGGCAACGAATGAGCCTTATCCGAACTTACTTCCAGTCCGGCGGAAATCTGAGCTTTATTGCCCTTTGCGATGAAACTCACCCAGTCATCGGTATCTTCCGCCTCGGCCGTGATGAGGTCGGTAATATCGGCAATCTTCTTGCGCAGTGGCTTTGGATCAATGCCATGTTCGAGGTTATAGGCCACCTGCTTGGCTCGCCTGCGATTGGTCTCATCTATTGCTTGTGCCATCGCTGGCGTGATGTTGTCGGCATACATATGGACCTCGCCCGATACATTTCGAGCGGCACGTCCGATGGTCTGAATGAGTGAAGTGGCAGAACGCAAGAAGCCTTGCTTATCTGCATCGAGAATGGCGACCAGCGAAACTTCCGGAAGGTCGAGACCTTCGCGAAGAAGGTTGATGCCGATGAGTACGTCGTATTCGCCAGAGCGAAGTTCTCGCAAGAGTTCAACCCGCCGCAAGGTATCGACTTCAGAGTGAAGATAGCGAACTCGTACACCTTGCTCCATCAAATAGTCGGTTAAATCTTCCGACATCTTCTTGGTAAGTGTTGTCACTAGGACGCGCTCATTTTTAGCCGCACGGATATTGATCTCGTTGCGTAGATCATCAATCTGATTCTTAATAGGCTTGATGATAATTTGTGGATCGATAAGTCCAGTAGGCCTAATGACTTGCTCGACTACATCACCGTGAACCTTCTCAAGTTCGTACTTTCCGGGTGTTGCAGAAAGGTAGACCGTCTGACCTTTGCGTTCTAGAAATTCATCAAACTTCAGTGGGCGGTTATCCATCGCACTGGGCAATCGAAATCCATGTTCTACCAAGGTTCGTTTTCTAGAAGCATCGCCCTCAAACATCGCCCCGATTTGTGGAACGGTAACGTGCGATTCATCGATGACCGTTAAGAAATCCTCTGGGAAATAATCGAGCAGGCAGTTACCAGCTGAGCCAGCTGCGCGGCCATCGATATGACGGGAGTAGTTTTCGATACCCGAACAGAAGCCAAGTTGTTGAATCATCTCAATATCAAAGGTTGTTCTCATGCGGATTCTTTGGGCTTCCAGAAGTTTTCCTTGTCGCTCAAAGAGATCAACGCGCTCCTCCATCTCCGCCTGAATCTGTTCGACGGCGCGCTTCATCGTTTCGGGTCCGGCGGCATAATGGCTGGCGGGGAAAACGTACATTTCGCTCTCATCGCGAATAATCTCCCCGGTGAGCGGATGCAAGGTCATAATTTTCTCGATTTCATCCCCAAACATCTCAATGCGAAGGGCGAGCTCTTCATACATAGGAATGATTTCGATAGTGTCACCACGCACCCGGAATGTTCCACGTTCAAAGGCCATGTCATTGCGGCGATACTGGATATCTACAAATTTTCGGAGAAGTTGATTACGCTCAATCGAATCTCCGACTTTGAGTTTGACCATTCGATCAACATATTCCTGTGGAGTTCCAAGGCCATAGATACAAGAGACCGTAGCAACCACGATCACATCTCTCCTCGTCAGGAGAGAATTTGTCGCGGAGTGACGCAATCGCTCGACCTCGGCATTAACCGAGCTATCCTTTTCAATGAAGGTGTCGGTCTGGGGAACATAGGCCTCAGGTTGGTAGTAGTCATAATACGAGACAAAATACTCCACGGCATTGTTGGGCATCAGCTCTCGAAACTCATTTGCGAGCTGGGCAGCCAAAGTTTTATTGGGAGCCAAAACCAAAGTTGGTCTTTGAACTTGTTCAATTAACCAAGCGGTAGTTGCAGACTTTCCAGTTCCGGTTGCGCCGAGAAGGACTACATCCTTCTCCCCCGCCTCCAGCCGCTTGGTAATTTCAGCAATTGCATGCGGTTGATCGCCCGAAGGCACATAGTCGCTAATTACTTGAAAGGGATTAACTTTTCGCTCTAAATCCGTAACTGGTCGCATCAATCCGCCTTGGCTCGCGGAAGAAGAGTGGTGTTCCACAACTCTTCCACTTGTCGAAGCAGGTGGTCGGAATCGCCATCGTTATTGATGATGTAGTCGGCAATAGCTTCACGCTCGGAATCGCCAACCTGCGCTGAAATTCGTCGCTCAATATCTGGCGCCGAAAGTCCGCGCTGGAGCAGCCGTTCTTTACGGAGGCTTTCTGAAGCTTTGACGGTGATAACACAATCAAATCTCTCTTTTCCGCCAGTCTCAACCAAAAGTGGAATTTGATGGATCACTACAGAATCTTTGGGAGCGCTTTTTACAATCGTATCTAGCCCCGACCTCACCAATGGATGAATAATGTTTTCCAGTTCGATTCGTTTTGCGGGATTGCGAAAAATTACTTCGGCCAATTTCTTTCGATCTATCTCACCGGCGCTGAGAATCTCATCGCCAAATTTGGCTATTACCTCTTCAAAGCCGGGCGTTCCGCGTTCAATTACATCTCGAGCGAGCTGATCTGCATCAATAACTATTGCACCTAATTGGGAGAAATATTGCCCAGCAAGAGATTTGCCGGAGCCAATTCCACCTGTGAGAGCAACGAGTAGCACGAGCCCACTCTAGCGAAGTGTCGTAGGCGTGATAAATGAAAAGGGCCCCGACCATTTACGGTCGAAGCCCTTAACGCTAGTGATTGCTTATTCAGCAGATCCTTCGCCATCAGCAGGAGCGGCTGCGGCATCTGCTGCCTTAGCCTCTTCCTTCTGCTTGCGGTGTGCCATAAAGCGAGCTTGAGCTTCGGCGTAATGACGCTCCCACTCTTCACGTTGTGTTTCAAAGCCGGGACGCCACTCTTGGGTTTCGGCATCGAAACCTTCAGGGTAGATGAAGTTGCCTTCCGCGTCATAGCGGGCTGCCATTCCATACTGAGTTGGATCGAATGCTTCGATCTCGACTTCATGTCCCTCGTTTGCTTGCTTAAGAGAAAGTGAGATACGACGACGCTCGAGATCGATATCAATAATCTTTACAAAGAGTTCATCGCCAACTTGGACAACCTGCTCTGGAATCTCAACGTGGCGTTCTGCCAACTCTGAAATGTGAACAAGTCCTTCGATTCCTTCGAATACTCGAATAAAGGCGCCGAATGGAACGAGCTTGGTAACTTCACCAGGAACAACTTGGTTAATCGCATGTGTGCGAGCAAATGCTTGCCATGGATCTTCTTGGGTTGCCTTAAGTGAGAGTGATACGCGCTCGCGCTCGAAATCAACTTCGAGAACTTCAACAGTAACCTCATCGCCGACTTCTACAACTTCTGAAGGATGATCGATGTGCTTCCATGAGAGTTCAGAGACGTGAACCAAACCATCTACGCCACCAAGGTCAACGAATGCGCCGAAGTTAACGATAGATGAGACAACTCCTGTGCGGACTTGGCCCTTTTGTAGTTGATTCAAGAAGGTGGTGCGAGACTCTGATTGGGTCTGCTCGAGATAGGCACGACGAGAGAGAACAACATTGTTGCGGTTCTTATCAAGTTCGATGATGCGAGCCTCAACTTGCTTACCAATGTATGGAGTCAAGTCGCGAACACGACGCATTTCTACAAGCGATGCAGGAAGGAAGCCACGAAGACCGATATCGACGATCAAGCCGCCCTTAACAACTTCAATGACAGTACCGACGACAACTTCATCGCGCTCTTTCTTGCCTTCAATTTCGCCCCAAGCACGCTCGTATTGAGCACGCTTCTTGGAGAGGATGGTGCGACCTTCTTTATCTTCCTTCTGTAGAACAAGCGCTTCGATCTTATCGCCGACTTTTACGAGATCTGCGGGATCAATGTCGTGACGAATAGAGAGTTCGCGGGATGGAATAACGCCCTCGGTCTTGTAACCAATATCAAGGAGTACTTCTTCGCGATCTACTTGAACAACAGTTCCGATGACGAGATCGCCATCATTAAAATTCTTAATTGTGCCTTCAATAGCGGCGAGAAAATCTTCGGCTGAGCCGATGTCGTTTACTGCAATTTGTGAGGGGGTCAAGGTTCTCCGTAGGGATAGAAAGTAGTAGGAATGGGACGGGGCTAAGGCTACTTACCGCCACAGGCTGGGTCAAAACCGCTACCTCAATGGCAGTACAGCACAGATATAGTGGGCGTAATGAAGCGATATTGGGAGATTTTGAGGATGGCTACGGCCCGAAATCTCATGATCAGCGCCTTCCCGGCGCGATTGGCCTACGGCATGATCTCTTTGGGTATTTACTTCAAAGTCCAACAAGCCACTCACTCCATTGCCGCTGCAGGTCTGGCTGTTGGCTTAAATGGAGCGGCCGGAGCATTTACTGCCGGCCCTCGAGGGGCAATCATCGATCGACTTGGTATGAAATGGCCATTGCGATTCTTAGTTCCCAGTTATGCAACGTTGATACTTATTTTCAATGCCGGCCACAGTCGCAATTACCTCATCACCCTGGCATTTATCCTTGGATTTACCGCTCCTCCAATTAATCTCTCCGTGCGTCCGCTTTGGAAAATTACGGTGCCCTCAGATTTACTCAGAAGCGCGCTCGCAATCGATACCGCGATCATGAATACAGTGGGAGTTTTTGGTCCAGTAATAGTCACCTTTCTTGCCCTCTCCAAAAATCCGCTTTGGGCGCTCTATCTCTGTGCCGCGCTGATGTATATCGGTGGCTTCGCACTTATGTCTCTACCCGTAACTCGAAGCTTTGTGCCAGAGAAGAAGGAGAAAGATTCTTCGGCGCTCTGGCGAGTTCCGGCAGTTCAAATCCTGGCGATTGAAGGAGCTTTTATTGGCTTGGGAATGGGGGCATGGGATATCGGCGTTCCGGCTTTCGCAACGCTCAAGCACCAGCCGCATTTAGCCGGAACAATTTTGGCGATTATGGCGGGAGCAATTGTGCTTGGCGGATTCTTGGCCGGCCTTATCTCTCGTCAAACTTCTTCGCTGGCGGCGCTTCGAAAAATCTATCTCGGATGGTTCGTTGTCAGTATTCCCTTAGCTGCCACGAACCCTGGGTTGACCATGTTTATCGTCACCGCCTGTATCGGTTTACTCGGTGGCGGTCTCCAAGTCTTCTATTGGGAGGTAATTGAGGCGGTTCGGCCGAAAGGATCGCAATCTGGAACTTTAGGTTGGCTCTGGACTATTGAAGGAACCATGTCAGCCATTGGCGCATCACTCGGTGGCTTCATATCGCAACACTTCTCCCCTCGCTATTGCTTTCTCACGATGACGGGCACCATCGCCATTGGTTTAATAATTATTACATTGGGTCGCAAGCGACTTCACGCAGCCGATCGGGCTCCTAGTGATGATGAAGATACTGAAGCCCTTGGAGATGTAATTTCCAATACTGATTAATGCGCTGCTAGATCCCAGCTCGTACCGATTCCGATATTCACATCGAGCGGAACGGACAAATCAAAAGCCCCGCCCATCTCTTCCCGAATTAACGTAGATAAAGTCTCCTCTTCGCCCTTTGCCACTTCACAAATAAGTTCGTCATGCACTTGCAGAAGCATTCGAGATTTCAAGCCCTCTCGCTTGATGCGCGAGATAACGCTAATCATGGCTACCTTAATAATGTCTGCTGCCGAACCTTGAATTGGTGCATTAAGCGCCATCCGTTCAGCAACTTCGCGTCGCGCGCGGATATCGCTGGTGAGGTCTGGCAGGTATCTTCTTCGCCCAAGAATTGTCTCGGTATAGCCTTTTGTTGCCGCCTCTTTAACAACGCTCTTTAGATAATCTCGAATTCCACCGAAGCGCTCATAATATTTATCCATCAGAGCCGCGGCATCACCTGGTGACAAATCAAGTTGCTGGGCCAGGCCATAAGAAGAGAGACCGTAAGCCAGACCGTATGACATCGCCTTGATTTGCCTGCGCATCTCCGGATCAACATCTGCGGGTTTAACGCCGAAGACCAAGGAGGCAACCGTTGAGTGTAAATCTTCACCCGATTTAAATGCCTCGATCAAGCGCGCATCTTTAGAAAGGTGGGCCATGATGCGCATCTCAATTTGGCTGTAATCAGCGGTCAGAAGGACTGTATATGGATTCTGTGAGACGAAGCAATCTCTGATCCGCCGACCCTCTTCGGTCCGAACCGGAATATTTTGTAGGTTTGGATTGGTCGAGGAGAGACGGCCGGTGGCGGCTACGGTCTGCTGAAAATTAGTATGGATTCGGCCATCCTTTGCCGTGGCAGAGATCAAACCCTCAACCGTGGTTAACAATTTGCTCGTCTCTCGAATACGTAAAAGATGTGCGAGCAATGGATGGCCGGTCTTGGCCATGAGCCAATCCAAGCTCTCGGCATCTGTCGTGAAACCTGTTTTAATCTTCTTCGTCTTTGGCAGGCCTAACTCTTCAAAGAGAACTACTTGGAGCTGCTTTGGTGACCCGACATTAAATTCATGACCTGCCTCTTTATGAGCAGATGCTGTCTCGCGCGCAACTTCAGCGGCAAAAAAAGATGAAAGCTCCTGCAACTTTCCCAAATCGACTCCGACGCCAACCTTCTCCATCTCGGCCAGATCTACCAAGACCGGAATTTCAAGTTTGCTCATGAGCTCGCCCATATTGCGCTCATCGAGTTCGTTGCGCAGAATCGGCACTAATTGATGAATCGAGAGTGCGCCTAGTCCGTCAAAGCTCTCGAAGAGAGTCTCCTCCCTCTCGGCATTTACCAGACCAAGAAATCTCTCGGTTAAATCAGCTAGGGTTAAATTTCGTCCACCAGGATTAATTAAGTAAGCGGCAAGCTCGGTATCGAAAACTATGCCGGCAAGCGGGTATTTCCGAGCAATCTCTTTGCCACCGTGTACATATTTCTGAACTTGCTCATCGCTAAACCACGCACCGAAGTCGGATCCTTCAACTAAATAAAGTTCCTCATCATTCAGCGCCACAGCAAAGGCCTGAATCTCGCCCCCTTCCCATTGGCAATAAAGGGAGATGGGATCTTTAACTCCTGAAATCTTCTTATCTAACTCAGCCGATGAAAGAAGTTTGCCTTGTACTTGCGGCTCCGCAGAAGTGGCCTTCTTACTCTCAACCTTTTGCTCTCCCCCGATTGCTTTAACGCGCTCTTTGAGCGCCTTAATCTCCAGGTTATCCAGGAGTTGATTTAGGGCCGGTGAGTCAACACCGTTCCACTTTAAATCTGCAATGCTCGCATCAATCTCCATATCGGCGCGCAGATGAGTAAGTTCGTGGTTGAGGCGAACGCTCGCTAAATTCTCACGCAAGGATTCCCCAACTTTTCCTTTAATCTCATCGGCATGAGTCAATAGGTTCTCTAGCGAGTTGTACTCCACAATCCATTTAGCGGCGGTCTTCTCGCCAACTCCAGGAATTGAAGGCAAGTTATCACTTGGGTCTCCACGAAGCGCTGCGTAATCTGGATACTGCGCCGGCGTCAGGCCGTATTTCGCTTCGACTGCAGCCGGGGTCATTCGTGCTAGGTCCGCCACGCCTTTCTTTGGATAAAGGACGGTGGTCTGTTCGTTGACGAGTTGAAAGGAATCTCGATCTCCGGTGCAGATGAGAACTTCGAAGCCTTCAGCCTCAGCTCTTTTAGCAAATGTGGCTATTACGTCATCGGCTTCAAAGCCTTCAACCGCAAAATGTCTTACGCCAAAGCTCTTCACTAAATCGAAGAGGTATGAGGTCTGGGATCTAAATTCGTCTGGGGTCGCACTTCGCTGCGCCTTGTACTCTGGAAATTTTTCACTTCGGAAAGTCTTGCGCGAGACATCAAAGGCGGCCGCGATATGTGTTGGCTTCTCATCGCGAATGAGGTTGATCAACATCGAGGCAAAGCCGTAAATCGCGTTAGTTGGCTGGCCAGATGCAGTAGCGAAATTCTCGACGGGCAGTGCATAGAAAGCTCGATAAGCCAATGAGTGGCCATCTATTAGGAGCAAACGCTTCGCTGAACTCACGCTCGGATTCTAGGCTCTATCTCATCCGACTCTCGGTAGACTTCGGGTTATGGAAGATTTTCTTGAAATTATCCGAAAGCGCGGAGCCGGAGCCCTCGGTGAAAAAATGGGCATCGAAGTAATTGAAGCATCTCCCCAGCGGCTTGTGGCAACTATGCCGGTCGAGGGCAATACTCAACCAGTTGGACTGCTTCACGGCGGGGCGAGTGTTGTTCTCGCCGAATCTCTCGGCTCTATTGGCACCCAACTTCATGCGGGTATGGATCGTCGAATCGTTGGAGTTGATATCAACGCCACCCACCACAAGTCAGCAACCTCTGGAATCGTCACGGGAGTGGCCACAGCGATTTCACTCGGAAAAACGCTCTGCGTTTATGAGATCGTCATTACCAATGAAGCCGGAGAGCGAACTTGCACCTCTCGCATTACCTGCATGATCTTGGCAAAGCGCGACTAAACAGATTTAGTGATGGCCCTTTTCCGCGCCGGTACCAAGGTAGGCGGCACGAACTGCTGGATCATTAAGTAAATCTGAAGCCTTTGCTTCCTTCACTACGCTGCCAGTCTCAAGAACGTATGCACGGTGAGCACGTTGCAAGGCTTGCTGTGCATTCTGTTCAACCAAAAGAATTGTGGTGCCAAGCTTGTTGATCTCGGTGATGATGTTAAAGATATTTTGAATCATCATCGGCGCCAGACCCATGGAAGGCTCATCGAGCAAGAGCAACTTTGGGCGAGCCATCAGAGCGCGACCAATAGCCAGCATCTGTTGTTCACCACCGGAGAGGGTTCCGCCAGCTTGGGAAATTCGTTCCTTGAGCCGTGGAAATAGGTGATAAACCTTCTCCAAATCTTCTGCCATCTCGGCTGCGCGATCCTTGCGGAAGTACTTTCCAATTTCAAGGTTTTCCAGAACGGTCATTCCAGGAAAAATTCCGCGACCTTCTGGTGCTTGCGAAATTCCGATTTCCACGCGCTTATGTGCCGGCATCTTAGAGACATCTAGACCGTCAAAAATAATTGAGCCAGATGTCACTGGACGAAGTCCTGAGACCGTCTTCAAGGTTGTGGTCTTACCAGCACCGTTCGCTCCAATGAGAGTTACGATTTCGCCTTGATTGACGGTGACCGATATGCCTTTGATTGCTTCAATCTTGCCGTAGAAGACTCGTAGATCTTTAATTTCCAGATGCATCAGCGGGTGCTCCTAGGTAGGCCTCGATAACTTTAGGGTCATTTTGTACAACTTGTGGAAGGTTGTCGGCAATCTTTACGCCGAAGTCCAACACAACTACGCGATCAGAGATGCCCATGATGAGCGACATATCGTGTTCGATGAGAAGAACGGTATAACCGGCATCGCGAATCTTCTTGATAGTCGCGGCGAGTTCGACTTTCTCTTGCGGATTGAATCCTGCAGCAGGTTCGTCGAGAAGTAGCAGATCAGCTCCGGTACCCATGGCACGTGCGATCTCTAGTCGACGCTGTACACCATATGGAAGGTTTCTCGCTAAACGATCTTCATACTCGGCGATTCCGATGAACTCGAGAATCTCATGCGCCTTCGCCTTTGCAGCCTTCTCGGTCTTGCGAGATCGAATTGATCCGAAGAGTGAGCCGATAAGACCAACTTTGCTATGGACATCGGTTGCGGTAATGACATTCTCTAAAGCGGTCATATCTCCCCAGAGCCGAATATTCTGGAAGGTACGGGCTACGCCAGCTTTGGTGATGTCGTAACGCTTCTTACCGACAAGTGAAGCGCCTTTAAATGTAATGTCACCTTCGGTGGGTTGATATACGCCAGTAATCATATTGAAAACCGTTGTCTTGCCAGCGCCGTTTGGTCCGATGAGGGCGAGGATTTCACCCTTGTTCACATGAAGATTTACCTCATTAAGCGCGGTTACTCCACCAAATTTCTTTGTGAGTCCTTTTAATTCAAGCAGCTTCTCAGACATTTGCGGCTCCAGATTTCTCTTGGCTCTTCAGAGGTTTCTCGCGCTTCTTGCGAGGCAGGATTCCATCTGGGCGGAAGTTCATAATGATAATCAGCGTCAAACCGAATACGAGCTGGCGCGCGTTTGAGATGAAGCGAATGCGCTCTGGAAGGTAGGCAAGAAATACTCCTCCAAGTACCACTCCCCAAATATTTCCGATTCCTCCAAAAACAACACAGGAGAGAATGAGAACTGAGATATTGAAGGTAAATGCATCTGGCGAGATATAGATCGCCTTGGAAGCATAAACAACTCCGGCCGCGCCGCCGACTCCTGCGCCGAGCACGAATGACCAAATCTTGTATCGAAGGGTGCGAACGCCCATGAGTTCTGCAGCATCTTCATCTTGGCGAATGGCTTCCCAAGCGCGACCAGGCCTACGAACAGAGAGTCTGCGGATCATCCAAATTGTCAGAAGGATAAGAACCAGGACGAGCCAATAGAAAGAGTTCGGGGTCATGATATTGAAGTCAATCCCAAAGACCGATGGCGGGTTAGGAATATTTGCGATTCCGTTCGGGCCACCAATTTTCATGGTATTGAGAGCGATGATGCGAACAATTTCTCCAAAACCAAGAGTCACAATTGCCAGATAATCTCCGCGCAAGCGAAGTGAAGGAATGCCGAGAAGCACTCCGGCGATCATCGCAAATGCAATACCGATGGGCAGAATTTCCCAGGTATTGAGTGATGTGTGAGTTCCAAGAATTGCCATTGTGTAGGCACCAATTGCAAAGAAGGCCACATAACCAAGATCGAGCATTCCGCTCTTTCCCACCACGATATTTAGGCCAAGGGCCATCAGCACAAACATTCCTACTGGATAGACCAAAACATCGGCATAGGAGCTAATTGGAGTATTGAGAATACTGGTGAAAGAGAAGTTTCCGGCAAAAGGAAGGAGCGCCGCAGCGGCGATTGCTAGAACCGCAAAGATCGAGCGTTGTGGCTTATTCCAGCCAGCCCACGCCGACGCACCTTTATCGCGAAGATTAATCATCTGGATTACACCCTTGTCTGCTGAACGGCTTCGCCGAATAGGCCGTTAGGTCGGAAGAGAAGAACGACAATGAGAACTACGAATACGGTAATCGACTTCCATTGGGAACCAAGGACTGCCGATGCATAGGTCTCTAGTAGTCCAAGAAATAGACCACCGAAAAATGCTCCACGGATATTTCCAATTCCACCGAGCACGGCTGCAGTAAAGGCGGCTAGACCAAGGCTGAAACCAATATTGAATTTCGTTGATTCGTAGACAGTCTCAAAGAAGAATGCGGCAGCACCTGTCATCAATCCACCGATGAGGAAGGTGGCCGAGATAACTCGATTGAGGTTGATGCCCATGAGCTTGGCGGTCTCTTCATTCATGGAAACTGCGCGGATACCTTTTCCGAGGCGGGTGTTATTAACAAAGTATTGAAGGAAGAAGAACATAAGCGGCGCGACAATTACAACCATGAGTTGATCAACCCGAATATTTGCGCCTAAAAGCGTGACGAGTGAAGTTTTATGAAGTACTTCTGGGGCCGGCACGGCGCGTCCGGCGGTCATCAAGGAGACCGATTCGCTGATAACGATAGAGATGCCAATAGCCGAAATGAGCGGAGCCAAACGATTGGTGCCACGAGAGCGAAGTCTGCGATAGGCAATGAGCTCCACTAACATTGCGATTCCGCCAGATGCAAGCATCGATGCGATAAGGCAGGCCACCATGGTGAAAATTAAGGTGAATCCGTGAAGGTCGCCGCTATTTGCCGGATGATTTAAAACATCGCGCGTCATGACCACGGTGGCAAAGGTGCCGACCATAAATATCTCGGAGTTAGCAAAGTTGATCATGCGTAGTACGCCATAGACCATGGTGTAGCCCAAGGAGATCAAAACGTAGATAAATCCCTGGGCTATGCCCGAAAAGGACAGCTGCCAGAACTGACTTATGAGGGTATGCAAGTCGGTCTCCTAGATAAGCTCGGTAAATAAGTGAAAGGACTTCGTTTGATGTGCGGACTTTATACGAAAAAGAGGGCTCCCTGCTAGCAGGGAGCCCTCTTTTTACTGATTAAAGGGGATTACTTAATCTGACCTGTTGAGACGATGATTCCGCCCTTAACGAGGAATGAGTTAATAAATCCGGTTCCAGCAACATCGCCATTGGCATCGAAGGAGATGGCATTACCCATCAAGCCCTTGAATGAGCCCTTGTTGATGCAATCCTGGATCTTGTCACGTGTGTGGCTGCCAGCTGTGATGCAAGAAAGGATGATGTTTGTAGCATCGTAATCTTCAGTTGCATAGGTTCCTGGAGCAGTTCCGATGAGCTTTGTGAACTTATCGGTGATTGCCTTACCAGCATCCTGGAATACAGCTGAAGAAGCGGTCAAGCGAGCGCCTTCTGCTGCTGTTCCTGCATCTGTGATGAATCCTGGGTCATATGTTCCATCACCAGAAGCGAAGATACCCTTGTATCCAGCGTTGCGAAGTTGCTTAACAAAACCAGCAGCTTGTGCATAGTAGCCAGAGTAGATAACAACGTTTGCCTTGCCAGCAGTGATCTTTGAGATAACTGGTGAGAAGTCAAGAGTTGTGTTTGTTCCATCAACGGAATCCTTGCCAACGACAGTTACGCCTGCTGATGCAGCAAGTGCCTTCTGTACGTATCCATCAAGGCCAACGCCGTATGAAGATTGATCGTTTACAACGTAGACAGCTGGAGCTGTAACACCCTTGATTGCAAGGTGAGCCAATGAAGGACCCTGCTTGTCATCCTTAGATGGCAAACGGTGGAAGTAAGGACCACCAAAGTCAGACTTGACAGTTGGATCTGTCAATGTAACTTTGGTAGCTGATGGAGAGATCATTGGGAGATGTGCTGCGCGGTAGTAAGGGAATGATGCAACTGAAGCACCTGAGAATGCAGGTCCAACGATTGCAACAATTGACTTATCCTTTGCAGTTCCTGGAGCAACTACTCCTGCGCCGGTACCTGAACCTTGATCATCAATCTCCTTGAGACCAATTTGGTAGCCAGGGTGAGCGGCGTTGTAAAGTGAAAGTGCGAATTGAACGCCTGCAATTTCATCGATACCGGTCTGCTTGTTATCGCCAGTTAATGGACCCTGGTATCCGATGTAAAGCTTTGGGTTCTTTGGGTTTGAGAATGCTGCTTGTGCTGAAGTTGGGAGTGCTGAGCTCATGACGAGCGAAGCGGCAACAACGCCAAGAGCGATTTTCATCTTCTTGTTCATGTAGACCTTCCTGATTATGTTTCACAGACCTAATAAGCCTGCGGTATTACCTGTATCCCGGGACAGGGAAGCCAGAAGTTTATAGGTGAACTTGAGGTGAACTCAAACAAAACAGGGATAAAATGGGCATATTAACCCGATTGTTACATTTGGCTCGCTCTATCTGCGAACCGTTCTCCCCTACTGGTTACTTCTCAGGAACCGAATCCGGCGAGATAACCGCTTGGGCTACCTCCTTCATGGAGATACGGCGATCCATCGCGGCCCGTTGAATCCAACTAAAGGCCTCGGGCTCAGAGAGCGCAAGGGCTTGCATCAAAATTCCCTTTGCTCGGTCAATAATCTTTCGTGTTTCAAGACGCTCGTGTAAATCAGCAACTTCACCCTGCAAGGCCTTGAGCTGTACGTGGCGGCTAATCGCAATCTCAATGGCTGGAACCAGGTCCGAGATGGAGAATGGTTTGACGACATAGGCCATTGCGCCGGCATCTCGAGCACGTTCGACAAGCTCGCGCTGGCTAAAGGCGGTGAGCATCAAAACTGGAGCGATATCGATAATCGAAGCTGCGGCGGTAATGCCATCCATCTCCGGCATCTTTACATCAAGGATGGCCAGGTCTGGATTAAATTCCTTGGCCAGTGCGATTGCTTCTACGCCATTTGTCGCTTGTGCTACGACTTCATATCCCGCTTCAGTGAGCATCTCGACTAAATCCAGTCGGATAATCGCCTCATCCTCGGCGACGAGAATGTGTGGCTTTTTATCGGTGCTCATGTGCCTCGAGTCGGATTTGAACCGACACTGTGCGGATTTTGAGTCCGCCCTCTCTACCGTTGGAGTACCGAGGCGTGCACCAAATTATAGGCGCATTTTCGGCAATTAAATTCGGGAATTACTTCCGGTAGGCAGGAGCGATGCCATCAATGGCATCTCCCACGCGGTGAACGCGAAGGGCATTGGTCGAGCCAGGGATTCCGGGAGGCGCGCCGGCGACAATCACAACGCTCTCGCCCTTTTGTACGCGACCGGATTCGATCAAAATGGCATCAACCTGCTTAACCATCTCATCGGTATGAGCGACTGATGGCGCAATCATGGATTCAACGCCCCACGAGAGTGCCAACTGGTTGTAGACCTCGGTGACAGGTGTGAGCGCCCAGATCGGAATTGGTGAACGTAGTCGAGACATCCGCCGAGCAGAGTCACCGGTTTGGGTAAAGGCAACGAGAATCTTTGCCTCCACGATCGCTCCAACTTCAGTTGCGGCCTTTGTGATTGCTCCGCCCTTTGTATGGGGAATGTGATCTAGTGGAGGAATTCGAGTAAGCATTGCTTCCTCAGTACGGGCGATGATGCGAGCCATGGTCTTGACCGCTTCGATCGCAAATTCGCCAACGCTCGTCTCCCCCGAAAGCATGAGTGCATCTGCGCCGTCGAGAACAGCATTTGCACAGTCAGTCGCTTCTGCTCGGGTTGGAGTTGAATTTGAGATCATGGAATCCAACATCTGGGTGGCAACAATGACTGGCTTTGCCATTCCGCGGGCTAATTCGATGCATCGCTTCTGAACGAGGGGTACTTCTTCAATAGGCATCTCAACTCCGAGATCGCCACGCGCCACCATAATTCCATCAAAGGCATCAACAATCTCTTCCAGATTGGCAACTGCCTGCGGCTTCTCAATCTTGGCAATGACCGGGCGACGAATCCCCTCTTCATTCATGATGCGGTGCACATCTTTTACATCTGCAGCATTGCGTACAAAGGATAGGGCGATGAAATCTGCGCCAGCGCGAAGACCCCAACGAAGATCCTCTTTATCTTTCTCCGAGAGCGCAGGTACTGAGACAGCAACGCCAGGAAGATTGATGCCTTTATTGTTAGATACCGCGCCAGGTTCGATGCATTTAGTAATGACATCGTTTCCCTTTACTTCGACTACTTCTACGGTCACTTTGCCATCATCAATCAGGATGCGATCGCCCGCTTTGCAATCACCAGGAAGGCCCTTATAGGTCGTTCCTACGCGCTCTTTAGTTCCAACGACTTCATCTGTGGTGATGGTAAAAATGTCGCCGCGCTTGAGCTCGTGTGGTCCATTTTCAAAACGAGCAAGCCGAATCTTTGGGCCTTGCAAGTCGACCAAAATAGCAACTGGCTTATTGGCTTTAAGTGCAGCGGCGCGAACCCGATCTAGGCGAGCTTGATGCTCGTCATATCCACCATGGGAGAGGTTGAGGCGAGCCATGTTCATGCCGGCGGCGATTAACTCCGAGACTTTCTCTGGGGCTTCGACAGCTGGGCCCATGGTGCAAACAATTTTCGCTCTACGCATACGACAACCTTAATCTAGTTATAGAAATTAAACAGTTAATGGACGTGCTGTAGGCAAGATCGGCGCCGGAAGTTGCGTCTCCCCTACCAAGAATGTGTCCACTGCTGCCGCTGCGCTGCGACCTTCAGCAATTGCCCAAACTATGAGAGATTGGCCGCGACCAGCATCTCCACAAACAAATACTCCTTCAACGTTTGTGGCAAATTCTTGATCGCGTTTGATATTTCCACGATCATCAAATTCCACTTCAAGTTGAGTGAGTAGCTCGCTCTTCTCTGGCCCAACAAATCCCATAGCGAGGAAGGCGAGATCGGCGGGAATCTCTTTATGCGCGTTCTCTACCTTCTCAAACTTTCCATTGACAAACTTTGTTTCAACAAGTTTAAGAGCGCGCAAATTTCCATCTTCACCACCGAGGAATTCCTCGGTGGAGACGGCGAACAAGCGTTCACCTGATTCCTCATGTGCGCTGGAGACGCGGTAGATCATGGGATAAGTTGGCCATGGTTGTGCCGATGGTCGCTCTTCAGTAGGGCGAGGCATAATCTCTAGTTGGCTAACACTTGCTGCGCCTTGCCGAATTGCGGTACCTAAGCAATCTGCGCCGGTATCACCGCCACCGAGGATAACTACATGCTTTCCGGCAGCATTGATGGGGCTAGCGCCGGGCAACTCATTGAGTCCCTGCTTATTACCCCATGGCAGATACTCCATCGCCTGATGGATTCCCTTAAATTGACGACCAGGTACATCGATATCTCGCCAGGCAGTAGCACCAATAGCTAGGACGACTGCATCATATTTCGCGCGAAGTGCGGCGCCGGTGATATCTACCCCAACGTTTACGCCTGTGCGGAATCGAGTTCCCTCTTGTTCCATCTGTCGGATACGACGATCAAGAATAAACTTCTCCATCTTGAACTCTGGAATTCCATATCGCAATAGACCGCCCGGCTTATCGGCGCGCTCGTAAACAACAACGGTATGGCCGGCGCGAGTGAGTTGTTGGGCAATGGCAAGGCCAGCCGGACCAGAACCGATGACCGCAACGGTTTTGCCAGTGATTCGGTCTGGGGCTTGGGCCACAACTTTTCCACTCGCAAAAGCCTCTTCGATGGTGCGTAACTCAATCTGCTTAATAGTTACGGGATCGCCATTTATGCCAACCACACAAGCGGTCTCGCAAGGTGCAGGACAGAGGCGGCCAGTGAATTCTGGGAAGTTGTTGGTGGCATGTAAACGATCAATCGCTTCACCGCGATCGCCTCGCCACATTAAGTCATTCCACTCGGGAATCAAGTTTCCAAGTGGGCAACCAGAGTGACAGAAAGGAATGCCGCAATCCATGCAACGTCCCGCCTGCTTCTGCAGCTCTCCTATGTTCTGCTCTTGGTAGACCTCTTTCCAATCCTTGATGCGAACATCGACCGGTCTACGAGTTGGGGTGGCACGAGGAGTAGTTAAGAAACCCTTTGGATCAGCCATTGATTGCCTCCATGATTGCCTCCTCTGCATTGCGGCCATCTCGTTCTGCTTGTGAGATAACTGCTAGCACCTTTGCATAATCCCGTGGCATTACCATCGAGATTCGAGATTTTTCAGTAGCCCAGTTAGCAAGTAGCTTTTCGGCAACTTGCGAACCAGTCTCTAAATGGAACTTAATGAGTAGTGCCTTGAGCGGCTCCTCTTGGTCGGCAGGTAGCGGCAAGATATCTACGAGCTCTGGGTTGACGAGGCGGGAATCGAGATCGAGCACAAATGCGCGACCACCAGACATGCCGGCTGCAAAGTTGCGACCAGTCTTTCCGAGAACAACAGCAATGCCGCCGGTCATATATTCACAACCATGGTCACCGACACCTTCGACTACCGCGGTAGCGCCGGAGTTACGAACACAGAAGCGCTCACCCACGAGACCTCGAATGAAGATTTCACCAGAAGTTGAGCCGTAGCCGATCACATTTCCAGCGATCACATTCTCTTCCGAGATCAAGGTTGCTTTCTCATCCGGGCGAACAATTATTCGACCGCCGGAAAGTCCCTTTCCAACGTAATCATTTGCGTCACCAAACATGCGAATCGTCAGGCCCTTTGGAATGAATGCACCTAGCGATTGACCGGCAGATCCATGGAGGTTGAGTTCAATAGTTCCATCCGGCAAACCTGCTCCACCGTATTTTCTGGTTATCTCTGAACCCAACATAGTTCCGGCAGTTCGGTTGACGTTACGAATGGCATGATCGATAACTACCTGCTCGCCTTGCGCAATTGCTTTTTCTGCAAGTTCGATAATTTTATTATCCAAAGCCGCAGCGATCCCATGATCTTGTTCAATGGTATTTCTGCGAGTTGGTGGAGTTCCATATGAAGGACCATGGAGCAATGGGGTTAGATCCAATCCACTTGCCTTCCAATGGTCGACCGCCACGCGCGTATCTAGTACTTCAACTTGGCCAATCGCCTCTTCCAACGTGCGGAAACCAAGTTTGGCCAACCACTCTCTAACTTCTTCGGCAATATATTCGAAGAAAGTCTCGATAAATTCAGGCTTTCCAGAGAAGCGCTTGCGAAGTTCTGGGTTCTGGGTAGCAACACCAACCGGACATGTGTCGAGATGACAAACACGCATCATGACACAACCAGAAACAACGAGTGGAGCAGTGGCAAAACCGAACTCCTCGCCGCCAAGGAGCGCTGCAATAATGATGTCGCGGCCTGTTTTCATCTGACCATCAACTTGAACCACGATTCGATCGCGAAGTCCGTTGACCATCAGCGTTTGTTGAGTCTCGGCCAGACCAAGCTCCCATGGCGCACCGGCATGTTTGAGCGATGTCAACGGAGAAGCTCCAGTACCACCGTCATGGCCAGAGATCAGGACAACATCTGCGTGAGCTTTAGAGACTCCGGCAGCTACCGTTCCGACTCCAACTTCAGCAACAAGTTTGACGTGAATGCGAGCATCTCTATTTGCATTCTTTAGGTCGTGAATAAGTTGTGCCAAGTCTTCGATGGAGTAAATATCGTGATGCGGTGGCGGGGAGATCAAACCAACGCCTGGTGTTGAGTAACGAACTTTTGCTACCCATGGATAAACCTTTCCACCAGGAAGCTGACCACCCTCACCGGGCTTCGCGCCTTGTGCCATTTTGATTTGAATATCATCGGCATTGACCAGGTATTCGCTCGTGACACCAAAACGTCCACTCGCTACCTGCTTAACCGCAGAACGACGTAGATCACCATTGGCATCACGAGTAAAGCGAGCTGGATCTTCGCCGCCTTCACCCGTATTGGACTTTCCGCCAATTCGGTTCATGGCAATTGCAAGTGTCTCGTGCGCCTCGGCCGAGATTGAACCGTAGGACATCGCACCGGTTGCAAATCGTTTAATGATTTCACTTGCTGGCTCAACTTCTTCAATCGGAACTTCCGGACGAAGTCCATCCTTGAAAGTAAAGAGGCCACGAAGTGTCATTAAATCCTTAGATTGATCATCCACTTTGTTTGTGTATCGCTTGAAGATGTCATAGCGCTTATTGCGAGTTGAATGCTGAAGGGTGAAGACCGTCTCAGGATCAAAGAGGTGTGGTTCGCCCTCTCGGCGCCATTGGTATTCGCCGCCAATAGGCAGCCGCTTTGTACCTGGCACTTCACCCATCGGTGGGTAGGCAAGATGGTGGCGCTTAATAGTTTCATCGGCCAAAGTTGCTATTGAGACGCCACCCAAGCGAGAGGTAACGCCAGTGAAATATTCATCGACTACCTCTCGAGATAATCCAATCGCTTCAAAAACTTGAGCGCCGGTATATGAAGCGATGGTGGAGATTCCCATCTTCGACATCACTTTGAGTACGCCCTTACCAAGAGACTTAATGAGGTTTGCCACGGCCTTCTCTGGAGTAATGCCAGAGATAACTCCTTGTCGGACCAGATCCTCAGCAGATTCCATTGCAAGATATGGATTTATGGCAGCGGCGCCAAAGCCAACGAGGAGAGCAACATGGTGAACCTCGCGAACTTCACCTGTCTCCACGATTAAGCCGACCTTTGTACGAGTCTTCTCGCGAATAAGGTGGTGATGTACGGCAGCAGTAAGCAGAAGTGATGGAATTGGCGCTTCTTCCGCATCGCCGTCGCGATCAGAGAGAACGATCAAGTGCGCACCATCGGCAATTGCTTGTGAAACCTCTTGGCGAATCGCTTCAATACGTTCTGCCAGCGCCTCTCCCCCACCTTGAACTTGGAAGAGCCCACGAACAACATGCGCTTGGAATCCTGGCTGATTGCCATCGGCATTTACGTGAATGAGTTTTGCTAGCTCATCATTATCAATAACCGGGAAATCAATAGAAATTTGACGACATGAGGCTGGGCCGGGATCCAAGAGATTTTGCTCTGGCCCAAGTGTTCCACCCAGACTTGTGACAAGTTCCTCGCGAATGGCATCGAGTGGTGGGTTTGTCACTTGTGCAAAGAGTTGTACAAAATAATCAAAGAGCAAACGTGGCTTATCGGAGAGTGCTGCAATCGGAGTATCGGTACCCATTGAACCGAGTGGCTCCATGCCGCTCTTTGCCATGGGGGTAATGATTAATCGAAGTTCTTCCTCGGTATATCCGAAGGCGCGTTGACGGCGAAGCACAGATGAGTGGGGATAAACGATATGTTCGCGCGCAGGCAGATCAGATAGTCGTACTAAACCTGCATGTAGCCATTCGCCATAAGGGGCGGCATCAGCCAATGAATCCTTGATCTCATCATCTTCGATGATTCGACCCTCTTCAATATCGACTAAGAACATACGCCCTGGCTGAAGTCGACCCTTGCGCTCAATCTCTTCAGGTGCAAATTCCAAAACACCGGCCTCACTTGCAAGTACAACCATTCCACCTTTGGTTATCCAGAAGCGAGAAGGACGGAGTCCATTGCGATCTAGGACCGCGCCAACTTGGAATCCATCGGTAAAAGTTACACACGCAGGACCATCCCAAGGCTCCATCATTGAGGAGTGGAAGGCATAAAAATCTTTTCGCTTCTGTGACATCGTTGCATGGTTCTCCCACGCTTCGGGAATCATCATCAACATTGCATGTGGGAGTGAACGACCTCCGAGGTAAAGCAGCTCAAGAACTTCATCAAAGGATGCCGAGTCAGAGCCAGAGTTTTCGACAATTGGGAATAATCGTTGCAGCTCTCCTGGAATTAAATCGCTCTTAAGTAGATTCTCGCGCGCTCTCATCCAGTTACGGTTTCCGCGTACCGTATTGATTTCACCGTTATGGGCAATGAATCGATAAGGGTGGGCAAGTGGCCAGGAAGGGAAAGTATTAGTGGAGAAACGAGAGTGAACGAGCGCTAAGGGCGATGTGACTCGCTCATCTGCGAGATCTGGAAAGAACTCTTCCAGCTGACCGGTAGTGAGCATTCCTTTATAGACAATTGTCCGAGTCGAGAGCGAAGGAAAATAAATTGGATGGGCATGTTCAATGCGCTTGCGAAGAGCATAGACCATTCGCTCGAGCGTCAAGTCGCTCTCCCCTGCAGCACCAGCAATGAAAAGTTGCTCGAACTTTGGCATTACTGAAAGCGCGGTCTTTCCCAAAGATGTTGAGTCAATCGGAAGTTCGCGCCAGCCAATAACGACGAGACCTTCTTCTTTAGCAATCTTTGCCACTTCGCTGCGATGTTCAAATGAAGGATCGACAAATGCGATGCCAGTTGCATATGAGCCGACTTTTGGTAGCTCGTAATCACAGACCTCGCGATAAAAAGCATCTGGAATGCGTATCAAGATTCCGGCACCATCACCACTGTCAGGCTCGGCTCCGGTTGCGCCACGATGCTCCATGTTGCGAAGCGCGAGTAGTGCTTGCGAAACTATTTCATGAGTGGGGTTCTTCTTTAGGGTTGCGACCATAGCAACGCCACAGGCATCGCGTTCTTGCAGCGGATCATAAAGACCTTGTGCTGCTGGCAGTGTGGAGAAAAGTGTCACGAGCGCTCCTAAAGAACGGTCGGGACGACGGTGGCCCAACTAACGAATTTCTGGCCTAGCCTCAAATCTTGAGAATCGAAGCAAGTGCGAAATCGTAGCAACCCCCGGGCTCCCCCGGAAACACATTTTCGGTTATTGGTTTATAACGATTTGGATGGCGTGGGTAACTTGCGAGCGTCAAATGCCCGACAAGTGAACTAGACCACCAATTCCTGCAGTAATCGCCATTCCCAAGCCTCCGCCGATGAGCACTCGCAGCGTGGTCTTTATATAAGGCGAACCCGCGGAGCGAGCTGAGATGAGCCCGGTTCCGAGCAGCCCAACCAGTGTTGCGATAACTATTGGCAGCGATTTTCCGCCGTGGATTGGCAAGAGCGCTCCGATGAGGGGCACCGCTCCGCCCAGCGTGTAGCTAATGGCAGATGCAACGCCGGCTTGAAGTGGCTTAGCCTTTGTATGTTCAAATTGTCCAAGCTCATCGCGCAGGTGAGTACCAAGTGCATCATGCGCCGTCATAACTGAAGCTACTTCGGCAGCAAGTTCTCGAGTGAGTCCGCGTTCGATATAAATCTGAGTGAGTTCCTCGAGTTCGCCTTCCGGGTCTGAGGCAAGGTGGGCAATCTCCAACTGGCGATCGGCCTCTTCGATATCACTCTGTGAACGCACGGAAATAAACTCACCAACTGCCATCGACATAGCGCCTGCTGCAATTCCAGCCAGACCAACAGTGACTAGCGGTGAGCTTGCTTTTGCGGCGCTGACACCGATCATTAAAGAAGCGGTGGCGACAAGTCCATCGTTAGCACCAAGGACAGCAGCGCGCAGCCACCCTGATTTATGTACCTTGTGGTGGCGGTTACGAATGTAGACATCTTCCAAACCCATGGACTTATCCTAGCGAACCGTACGATTACGGCGAATCAACATCGCGGTTGAGGTAAGGAAAACAATCAAACTTACCCAAATATTTAACCGGAGCCCCCAGAGGATATGAGCGGTATCAATTCGAAGCGCCTCGATCCACAAACGACCCAACGTATACAGGCAGAGGTATCCCAAGAAAATCGATCCAGTTCCAAATCTCGCGGCGAACCAGTTAACTCTCATCAAAATTAGAGCGGCGGCAATGCACCAAATGGATTCGTAAAGAAAAGTGGGATGGAATGTGGCGAAATTTTCATATCCAGCTGGTCTCTTTGCGAAGGGAATAGAGAGCGCCCAAGGCAGATTTGATGGTTTTCCAAAGAGTTCGGCGTTGAACCAATTACCCCATCGACCAATCGCCTGGGCAATAAGAAGTGCTGGCGCAAGCGCATCAGCGAAGGCTGGGAAAGGAAGTGAACGTTCTTGACGTGTAAAAAGGAAATAAGTCACGATCGTGCCAACCGCCACCGCGCCCCAAATTCCTAAGCCGCCTTGCCAAATTTTTAGCGCATCCCATGGATGTCCATGTGCGCCGAAATAAGCATCTGGTGAGGTGGCCAGGTGGTAGAGCCTGCCGCCAATGATTCCCGCAGGAATCACGTAGACCGCGATCTCATTGATCTCTTCTGGGCGGCCGCCATGAGCTTTGTATCTTGCGCGACCAATAAATATGGCCGCGATTATTCCGAGCAGAATAGCGAGTGCGTAAAAATGAATCGTTATCGGACCCAACGCCACCGTAGCTGAACTTGGCGTTGGGATGGAATACGAGGTAATTGCTATTTACGCTCCAGCTGCAACAAGGGCTGCTTGGAATGCGGCTGGATCCATATACTGAGTATTGCGATCCAACTCTTTGCCATTTACAAGGACTGTAGGTGTGGCATTGACATTCTTTGCCGCTCCATCTGCCGCGATGTTCTTTACCCAACCAGCGTAATTTCCATTCTCCACACACTTGGTGAATTTGGAAGAGGTAATTCCTACGCTTGCGGCAAGGCCTTCGAGCCACGAATTAGTTATGTGGCCACTGTTCTCGGTACCTTGATTGAGATAGAGCGAGTAGTGATAATCCAAGAACTTTCCTTGATCTGCTGCACAAGCT
Source organism: uncultured Actinomycetes bacterium (assembly GCA_903838035.1). Taxonomy (GTDB): domain Bacteria; phylum Actinomycetota; class Actinomycetes; order Nanopelagicales; family Nanopelagicaceae; genus AAA044-D11. Next base: position 24,388 of record CAILWW010000099.1, read on the forward strand.
GCAGCATTTGCGGCGAGCACTGATTCGGCGCCGATAAAGGAGAGCGGGTGAAAGACAACCTTTACCTTATTTCCACGCGCCAGCGACTCAATGTAGGCATGGTTGATGGATTCAAAGCGCTGGCAGATTGGGCATTGAAAATCTTCCCAGATATCAACTTGGGGCTTGCCTGAATTATTAAATGCAATTCCGTAACCATTGGCCTTCACAACTGAACTTGGAGTCGCGGCATGATCGTTGCTCTTGCTGGAGAGAACGGTAAATAGAACGCCAACGGCTACTACAAATACAATCATGCCAATAACTAGACCGCGAAGGCCGCCATCTTTACCCTTTTGCTGCGCCATTGTTCTGCTCCTTGCCATCTAGTTCTGGTTTCTTATCTAATCCGAGTTTACCGTGCGGAAATTTAATTAGGTAAAGCGCGCAGAGCGTGAGCCCGATATCTCGAATTATCTCCTGCATATATTTAGTATGGCCCGGCGCCACAGCTCCACCATTGCCAAAACATCCACAATCAATCGAGAGACCTCGAGCCCAAGCTTGCGAGATCGCGGCGATGAAGAGCACCATCAAGGCTCCGCCAAACCAAGCGGTTTTTTTAACAGCGATTCCTATGACCAGAAGTAGGCCCGCACCTATTTCCAGCCAAGGAAGGGAGTGACCCAGAATCGATGCAAAGGAATTTGGCAAGAGTTGATAGGCGCGCACGGCAGCGGCTGCTTCATATGGCGCTTTTGCTTTCAGGACGCCGGCGAGGATAAGTACTCCCCCGAGAACTAGGCGAGCAAATAGAGTGACCCAATCTTTTGCGCCTGAAGAAATCTTCATAGGGAAGATGGTAACGCAGACAGTAAGCAAATGCCTTTTATAAGGTGGGATCTTCTCCGGCCGTGAGTGAACTCCAAGTGCTGATAGGCGTTGAACTTTGCTTCTGCTTCTTGCCCGTGGCGCGCTGATATTTTGTTGACTGGCTTTTGCGAAGAGTTCGCACTATGAAGAGGATTGCTCCCACAAATAATACAAAAACAACTGTAAGTTCAATATGAATTTTCATCGATTAGAGCTCGCGATAGAAACAACTTCGAGATCCGGTGTGGCAAGCCGCACCCTCTTGCTTGACCTTAAGCAAAATTGCATCGCCGTCGCAGTCATATGAGATAGCCAGAACCTCTTGACTATTCCCAGAACTCTCGCCCTTCACCCAAATCCGTCCCCGACTCCTGCTCCAATAAGTTCCCCGCTTTGTCGCGATCGTTTGCAGCAGCGCTTCTCGGTTCATCCACGCCATCATCAGCACCTCATTGGTTACTGAATCTTGGGCGATCGCGGCAACTAAAGTTCCGGATGCGAAATGTTCCGAGATTTCTGTCGGAATCTCATAGATCTCATTAGCCATGGCGCAATATTAGCGACGGACGCTATAGCCGGAACGAGATAACTCTGCTTTAACCTGCCCAATAGTTAAAGTTCCAAAGTGAAAGACGCTGGCCGCAAGCAGTGCATCGGCTCCAGATTCCAAAGCAGGTGCAAAATCTCCCAATGAGCCAGCTCCACCACTGGCAATGATTGGCACTGAAGAGATTGCTCGAACATCTTCAATCATGGGTAGGTCGTACCCCGCTTTAGTTCCATCGGCATCCATCGAGTTGAGCAGAATTTCACCGACGCCACGAGTGATTGCTTCCTCAACCCAAGCCAAGGCATCTATCCCAGTGCCGGTTCGCCCGCCATGAGTTGTGACTTCATAGCCTGATTTGGTTCCAGCGCGCCTGGCATCAACCGAAAGAACAAGCACTTGATCGCCGAAGCGATCAGAAATTTCATTGATAAGTTCGGGACGAAGGATTGCGGCTGTATTTATGGATACCTTGTCCGCTCCGGCGCGAAGCAAAGTATTTACATCCTCGGCGGTGCGAATTCCCCCACCAACGGTTAATGGAATAAAAACTTCTTCCGCTGTCTGGCGCACAATATCTAGAGTTGTATTTCGCTCTTCAACGCTGGCAGAAATATCGAGGAAGGTAAGTTCATCAGCGCCTTCTCGGTAATACTTTGCCGCTAGTTCTATTGGATCACCGGCATCCTTAAGATCTTGAAAGTTAACGCCTTTGACAACTCTGCCGCCAGCAACATCGAGACAAGGAATAATGCGCTTGGCCAGAGTCATGAGCGGCATACCTCGAGCGCTTCTTGGACGGTGAAGGCTCCAGAGTAAATAGATTTTCCGGCAATAGCGCCTTCAATGCCCAACTCCACCATCGCGCGTAGCGCTCTTAAATCTTCGAGCGTCGAAATTCCACCACTTGCAATAACGGGTGCCTTTGTCGCCGCACACACTTGGGCAAGAAGTTCCAGATTGGGCCCGGTCAGAGTTCCATCTTTTGCCACATCGGTAACGATGTATCGCTGGCAGCCATCGCGGTCAAGACGTTCTAGAACTTCAAAGAGATTTCCCGCCTCTTGCGTCCAGCCCCGTGATGCGAGTGTGTGACCTCGTACATCTAGCCCCACAGCAATTTTCTCACCGTGTTCGCGAATGATTTTTGCGGTCCATTCTGGGTTTTCTAAGGCGGCCGTTCCAATATTTACTCGCGCACAGCCAGTGGAAAGTGCGCGTGCCAATGATGCTTCATCTCGAATTCCGCCAGAGATTTCGACTTTGATATCGAGTTCGCCGACTATCTGCGCGATGAGTTCGTAGTTACTCCCCCGCCCAAAGGCAGCATCCAGGTCCACTAGATGTATCCATTGTGCGCCCGTACTTTGAAAATCTCGCGCGACTTCAATCGGCTTTCCGTAAGAACTCTCTTGATCAAGTTCACCCTGGAAGAGTCGAACTGCGCGGCCCTCTTTCACATCGATCGCGGGAAGTAAAATAAGTTCAGCGCTCATGCCGCTACCCATCCATCAACCCAGTTGCGAATAAGAGTAGCGCCCGCGGCGCCGCTCTTCTCGGGGTGGAATTGAGTTGCCACTACATGAGGCGCTTCAACTGCGGCTAGAAATCCTCCACCATATTCACAGATGGTATTGAGAGCATTGGGCACGTCAACGCGAGCCCCATAAGAATGGACAAAGTAAAAATGTTCGTCTTCGACCCCACTGAAGAGTCGAGATCCTGGTGCGCTTGTAACTGTGTTCCAACCCATGTGCGGAAGTATGGGTGAATTCAGACGTTCCACACTTCCTGGCCAGATGCCTAGCCCCTTTGTAGCTGCTTTCTCTTTACCTTCGGTGAAAAATATTTGCATACCAACACATATGCCAAAGAGCGGACGAGCGCTTGCCACTCGATTGGCAATAATTTTTTCGGCGCCGGCCGCAAAAAGTTGATCCATGCAGGCGGCATATGCACCGACTCCTGGGACAACAAGTCCATCCGCTGAACTACAAATATCAGGATCATTTGTGACAATCACATCAGGGTGCGCCTGGGCGAAGGCTCGATATGCAGAATGAAGATTGCCGGAGCCGTAATCAAGAATTGCTATCAAAGAACGCCTTTTGTGGAAGGAATTCCACTTGTGCGACCATCAATGGCAACCGCATCTCGCAGCGCGCGAGCTACTGCCTTGAACTGTGCTTCAAAAACGTGGTGCGCATTTCGCCCTTCAAGTACTCGAATATGAAGTGCAATGCGAGCCTCAGCAACGATCGATTCCCAAATATGACGACCTAACGTGGTATCAAAACTCCCAATGAGTTCCACAATTTCTGGTTGCCGGTGAACAAGGTATGGCCGCCCAGAGAGATCTACTGCTGCCTGAACGAGAACCTCATCAAGCGGAACCATGGCATCGCCAAAACGCCTAATCCCGACCTTATCCCCGAGCGCGGCACGAAGCGCTTCTCCGAATGCCAGAGATGTATCTTCAACGGTGTGGTGAGAATCAACATCCACATCACCGGTGGTCTTTACTATGAGATCAAAGCCTGAGTGTTTTCCAAGTTGCGAGAGCATGTGATCGAAGAACGGGACACCTGTATCAACCGTGACATTTCCGGTGCCATCTAGATTGAGATCAATTTGAACATGAGACTCTTTGGTCTTTCGATCAATCTTGGCGGTTCTCATGTGCTTGCTCCCTAGGGGTATTAATCGACTATGGACGAAATAGTGGCTTTATTTTAACGCGAAGAGGCACTCAAGGAAGCGAGTATTTTCCGCGGGAGTTCCGACTGAAACACGCAAATGGCCAGGAATTCCCACATCGCGAATTAAAATTCCCTGATCCAGCATCGCTCTCCACAAAACCGCCGGCTCTTTGCTAAATCCAGAGAAGAGTATGAAATTAGCCGCGCTGGGTACGCACCCAATTCCATGTTCGATCATAGATTTAATCATGCGATCTCGCTCTATACGCAGCTGTGCAACTTCACCCAAAAGTTCATCGGAATGAGCCAGAGCAACTAAGGCAAGTGCCTGCGTCTGGGCGCTCAAGTGATATGGCAAGCGAGTAATAAGCATGGCTTCAACCGTCTTGCGATCGGCAACCATGTAACCGACACGTGCGCCGGCAAATGCAAAGGCTTTACTCATTGTGCGAACAACAACTAAATGTGGGTACTTAGCCAGCAGAGTTATTGCCGATGGCTCTTCCGAGAATTCGGCGTATGCCTCATCAACAACCAAAAGTGCCCCAACTTCCGCTGCTGCTTGGGCTAGTAATTCGATCTCGCCAATAGGAAGGGAGTTTCCGGTTGGATTATTTGGAGTAGTGATGAAAATAAGAGATGGATGCGCCACTTTAATCTCGGCGATGGCCACAGATGTATCTAATGTGAAATCTGCTCGCCTGGATCCATCAACCCAGGCAACTCCAGTTGCGCGAGCGATGAGCGGATGCACCGAATAAGAAGGCAGAAATCCAATCGCACTTCGAGAGCCGAGCGCCAACATTAGCGTTTGTAAAATTTCATTTGAGCCATTGGCTGCCCAAATATTATTGAGGTCTAGGTTAGCTCCGGATGACTTATTTATATATGAGGCAAGCGCAGAACGGAGCTCGAGCGCATCTCGATCTGGATAACGATTAAGGTCGCGAAGAGCAGGCTTTAAGGCGCGAAGCATTTCTTCGGTGAGTTCTTCAGAGAGCGAGAAAGGGTTCTCATTGGTATTTAGGGCGACTACTCCCTCAATTTGCGGCGCTCCATATGGAGTTAAGGTGGCAAGTGCGGGCTTAAGAGGAAGCCAACTCGGCCAACTCATTTCAACTCTTCTCGTCTTGCTGACATTGCTTCGCCATGGGCTGGTAAATCTTCTGAATTTGCCAAGGTGATTACTCGATCGGCAATCTCTTCGAAGGCTGATTGCGAGTAATTAATAAAGCTGACACCTTTAAGAAAACTCTGGACAGATAGTCCACTGGAGTGACAGGCGCATCCACCAGTTGGAAGTACGTGATTTGAACCTGCCGCGTAATCTCCTAGTGAAACCGGCGAGAAACGACCCAGAAAAACCGCACCAGCATTTCGAATTCCCAGCGAGGTTTTAACCGGATCAGCCGTGATTAACTCCAAGTGTTCGGCTGCATAAGCGTTCACGACATCAATCCCTTGCTCTTCGTCATCAACTATGACAATGGCAGATTGAATTCCCGCGAGGGCTTCCCGAATTCGCTCTTGATGCTTAGTGAGAGATACCCGCTTTTCAAGTTCTATTTGTACCTGATCGGCTAACTTCATCGAGTTAGTGACAAGAATCGCGGCGGCAATGACATCATGTTCGGCCTGGCTAATAAGGTCAGCCGCTACCTCTCCAGCGAGGGCGCTTTCATCAGCAAGCACTGCAACTTCGGTTGGGCCAGCTTCGGAATCAATTCCGATCAGACCTCGAAGTGCGCGCTTTGCGGCGGCGACATAAATATTTCCAGGGCCAGTAACCATATCTGTGGGTTCACAGAGACCTTTAACTCCATATGCAAACATGGCGACCGCCTGCGCGCCACCGATTGCGTAAACCTCGTAAATTCCCAGAAGTGCACAGGTTGCCAAAATTGTTGGGTGTGGCAATCCGCCGAATTCTTTTTGCGGAGGTGAAGCAACGGCAATGCTGGGAACTTTTGCAATCAACGCGGGAATGACATTCATTATTACTGAACTTGGATAGACGGCTCGACCGCCCGGTACATAAAGCCCAACCCGATCAACCGGAATCTGCTTGTGCGTGATCTCTCCGCCATCAATGACCATGGTCTTAATCTCGCTACGTACTTGATCGAGATGTCCAATACGAACTCGCGCAATCGCCGTTTCTAGCGCCGTTCGAATCTCCGGGGACAAAGTTTTTAAGGCGTTATCAATATCATCACGTGAAACTTGAATTGCATTTGGTCTGATGCCATCGAACTTTTCCGCTAGATCGAGCAAATCATTCTCATTTGCGCGTGAGACCGTTGCCAGAATTGGTTCAATCGCTTTAAGCGCGGTATCAATATCCATTTCCGCGCGTGGCAGCAAGTGCTTATATTCGGCCTTTGATAAACGTTGACCCCGAAGGTCTACAAGGCGGAGGGATACTGGCTTCACCATCAAATTCTAGAGGCAATCAGGGCCGAGTAGAGATTTTAAATCCGCACTCAGGCTGGGCGAAGCGGTTACTCGAAGCGAATCATCGATTTTAAGTACTAATCGTTTCTCGCCATCAGATAGCCGTAAATTGACCTCCCGCTTACCTGGATGTGATGCAAGTATCTCTTTGATTCGCTCCACTACTGGTGGAGTACAACGAGACTGCTCCAGCGAGATCACAAATGGACCAGCCATAGCTGCCGCTCCGGTGGAGATATCTGGCAGCGAGAGATCGAGCGCACTAATTTTTACCTGCTCTTCGCGCTTATCGACTCGCCCTCGGACGACAATCACTCGGTCTTCAATCAAGTTGAGCGCATGCTTTGTATATGAATTGGAATAGAACATGACATCTATGGCGCCTTCTAAATCTTCAACAGTAACGATTGCCCAAGGCTGGCCTTGTTTGGAAACCTTGCGTTGAATTTGCGTGATCAGGCCGCCGATACTGATTATTGAATCATGCCCAACCGAGTCCTCTGATAGCTGACTAATTGGCATATCCACTGCCGCGCGAAGCATATGTTCTACTCCAAGCAATGGATGATCTGATACATAGAGCCCAAGCATCTCTCGTTCATAGCTGAGAAGAAGCGCCTTCTCCCACTCGGTTTCTGGTACTCGAAGCTCTTCGCCGCCGATGCTTGCAGTGGCTTCTCCGGTTGCGCTGCCGAAAAGGTCAAATTGCCCAACTGCTTCTGCGCGTTTGCTCTCGGCAACTGCATCAAGCGCCTCTAAATAAATTTGGGTTAGCCCCTTTCGAGGGTGCCCAAGGGAATCGAAAGCGCCACCTTTGATGAGCGATTCAATCGTCTTCTTATTACAAACAATTGAATCCACCTTGGCCAAGAAATCTCCGAAAGATGTATATCTCCCCTTCTCAGCACGACGGGCAACAATGGAGGCCACCACATTCTCGCCTACATTTCGAATAGCAGTTAAGCCGAAGCGAATATCTTCACCGAGGGGTGTGTAATCAGATCCTGATTCATTCACATCTGGCGAAAGTACTTTTATGCCCATCCTTCGACATTCATTTAGATATAACGCAGACTTATCTTTATCATCTCGAACACTGGTGAGCAGCGCCGCCATATATTCGGTCGGGAAATTTGCTTTGAGATATGCAGTCCAATATGAAACCAAACCATATCCGGCTGAGTGGGCTCGGTTAAATGCATAGTCAGAGAATGGGATTAGTGTCTCCCAAAGTTTGGCGATGGCAGCGGTCGAGAATCCACCATCCTGCATTCCCTTTTCAAAATTCACATATTCTTTGTCGAGAATATCTTTATTCTTCTTACCCATCGCTTTACGCAATAAATCCGCGCGACCATGGCTAAAGCCGGCCAGTTTCTGGGCGATCGCCATCACCTGCTCTTGGTAAACAATCAGGCCATAGGTATCACCCAAAATATCGGAGAGTGACTCAGTCAACTCTGGATGGATAGATTCGACCGGCTTTCGCTTATTCTTGCGATCGGCGTAGTCGGTATGTGCATTTACACCCATCGGCCCAGGGCGATAGAGCGCAATCACAGCGGATATATCTTCGAAAGAGTCCGGAACCATCTGACGAAGCAGCGCCCGCATCGGACCGCCATCGAGTTGGAATACGCCTAACGTATCGCCGCGACCAAGCAACTCATAAGTTTTGGGATCATCTAGCGTCAGCGTAGCCAGATCAACATCTAAGCCTTTATTTGCTTTGATATTGAGTAGGGCATCATCTAAGACTGAAAGATTTCGAAGGCCAAGAAAATCCATTTTGAGTAGGCCAATAGCTTCGCAGGCGCCCATATCGAATTGGGTGATGATTGCGCCATCAGCTTCTCGTCTATGAATGGGGATTACATCGAGCAATGGATAACGCGAGAGAATTACGCCAGCTGCATGCACTCCCCATTGCCGCTTTAAACCTTCCAGGCCAATAGCGGTATCTACGATCTTCTTTGAATCAGGATCACTCTCATAGAGTGCGCGAAATTCTCCGGCTTCGCCATATCGATCATTATCTTTATCGAAAACACCAGAGAGGCTGATGTCTTTACCCATGACAGATGGCGGTAGCGCCTTTGTGAGTTTGTCACCAATGACATATGGATAGCCCAGAACTCTCGTGGAATCTTTGAGGGCTTGCTTAGACTTAATGGTTCCGTAGGTGATGATCTGGGCGACTCGATCTTCACCATACTTCTCGGTGGCGTAGGCAATCATCTCCGAGCGGCGACGTTCATCGAAATCGAGATCAATATCGGGCATCGAAATACGTTCTGGGTTGAGAAAGCGCTCAAACAAAAGGCCATGTTTGATGGGGTCGAGTTGGGTAATTCCTAAGGCATAGGAGACGAGCGAGCCCGCGGCCGAACCGCGACCGGGTCCGACCCGAATTCCAACTTCGCGGGCATGGGCACAGAGATCAGCAACCACCAAAAAGTATCCGGGGAAGCCCATCTTGACCATCACATCGAGTTCGTAATTAAGTCGCTCGTTATATTCGGCCGGAATATCCCCGCCCATCCGATCCGAGAGTCCTTTGCTGGCCAAAGCGCGCAACCAGGAATCTTCGCTCTCTCCTTTTGGAACTTTAAACTCTGGCATTAAATTTTCATTTTCACGCATCTCGACATTGCAGCGTTCAGCAATCAAGAGCGTGTTATTGCAACTCTCCGGAATATCTTTGAAAAGCTCGCGCATAGATTCCGAACTCTTAAGATAGAACTCATCATTATCAAATTTGAATCGTTTGGGATCGGCCATGGTGGAACCTGATTGGACGCAGAGAAGTGCTTCGTGTGCTCCGGCATCCTCATGCTTTGTGTAATGCAGGTCGTTGGTGGCAAGTAACGGCAATTTGAGATCTTTCGCCAGCTTCATCAAATCGGCTTTTACTCGTGATTCGATCTCGATTCCGTGATCCATAACCTCTAGAAAGTAATTATCCGCACCGAAAATATCTCGAAAATCGCTCGCGGCAGCCTTGGCTTCTTTGTAGGCACCCATTCGTAATCTGGTTTGAACTTCGCCACCGGGGCATCCAGTTGTTGCAATAATTCCGGTGGAATATTTAGCGAGTAACTCTCGATCCATGCGGGGCTTGTAGTAATAACCTTCTAGTGAGGCAAGCGAGGCCAACTTAAATAAATTTGCTAAACCCTCATTATTTTCCGAGAGCAGAGTCATGTGGGTATATGCCCCGCCACCAGATACATCATCCTCGCCGCCATCGGCCCATTTGACTCGACGTTTTTCAAAACGGCTCTCTGGCGCAACATAAGCTTCGATTCCAATAATCGGCTTTACGCCAGCCTTCTTTGCCTTCTTATAAAAATCATAAGCACCAAAGACATTTCCATGATCAGTCATGGCTATGGCCGGCATCTCTTGTCGGGCTACTTCCTTAACTAATTCATCCACTCGGGCAGCGCCATCGAGCATGGAGTACTCCGTATGAACGTGCAGATGCACGAAACTTTCGGAATTAGCCCCGGGACTCGGATTTGTGGACATCTATCGGAGATTACTACTGCGGGCTAGAGCTGAGGGTGCTCTGAAAGAATTTGCAGCGAGCGTGTCAGGTCAGCTGGATACTCTGTTTGAAATTCCACGCGCTCCCCGCTGCTTGGGTGAATAAAGGAGAGCTTTTTTGCATGCAGCCATGGGCGCCGAATCTCAAGTCGGTCAGAGACGGTGTGGTCTGCACCATAGGTGACATCCCCTACCAATGGGTGGCGAAGGGCCGAAAAGTGGACTCGGATTTGATGAGTTCTCCCGGTTTCAAGTTCAATTTCTAATAAAGAAACCGCTGGAAAAAATTCGAGCGCCGTGTAATGAGTGATACTTGGTTTTCCATCGGCAACGACGGCAAATCGATAATCCTCCCGCGGATGTCGATCAATAGGTGCATCGATCGTTCCTTCTGATGGATCCATATGTCCTTGAACTAGTGCGTGATAAATTTTATGCACAGTGCGATCTCGAAATTGCTGCTTGAGATGGCTATAGGAATTTTCATTCTTGGCCACCACCATTAATCCAGTTGTGCCGACATCGAGGCGATGAACAATTCCTTGTCGCTCGGCAGCACCACTGGTGGAGACTTGGTAGCCCGCTGCGATGATTGCACCAATCACGGTGGCACCGGTCCAGCCCGGACTTGGATGAGCGGCAATTCCAGCGGGTTTATCAATCACGATGACATCTGCATCATCATAAATAACTTTGAGTCCATCGATCGGCGTTGCTTGGAGCGAAGGAGGCGCCTTGGGTGCCGGCATCAGAATTTCTATATATTGATCTGTAGAAACTTTCTCAGATTTAGCTAGCTTCTTCCCGTGGGAGCTGACCTCCCCCGCGTCTATGAGCGAGACAACTACTGACCTGGAGAGGCCAAGTAACCGTGCCAGTGCGGCATCCAAGCGTTCACCATCTAGGCCATCTGGTACAAGTACAACCTTGCTCTCACGCGCAATACTCGGGTCGGTATTCATGCTCTCCTGTCGTGGGTGATCGGCTTTATGCCGCGCATATTGAGAATGACGATCAAGCCCGCACCGATAACAATAGAGGTATCTGCCAGGTTAAATATCGGCCAATGCGGGAGTTCTATCCAGTCAATAACACGCCCCTGCAGTGGCGAGCTCGCTCTAAAAACTCGATCAATCTCATTTCCGAGAATTCCGCCGATAACAAAACCAAGGGCAACAGCCCAAGGGCTCGAGGTAATGCGCGTACTCCACCAGAGCAGAATGAGAATGACCAAGAAGCCAAAGAGAGTAAGAAATATGGTTTTGCCGGTTGCCAAATTAAAGGCCGCACCTGAGTTGGAGGCCAAATGGAATTGAAGTAAAGCGCCAAGAATTCGAACAGGTTTATCTGAGAGATATTTCAGGGCAATGCTCTTGGTGATGTAATCGGTGGTGCTTGGATTTACCGCTCCTCCAATTAATCTCTCCGTGCGTCCGCTTTGGAAAATTACGGTGCCCTCAGATTTACTCAGAAGCGCGCTCGCAATCGATACCGCGATCATGAATACAGTGGG
>CAILWW010000100.1 GCA_903838035.1 uncultured Actinomycetes bacterium
ACTTCCTTCGCCTTACCGTAACCAAGACCAACGGTTCCGTTCTGGTCACCAACAACGACTAGTGCGGTGAAGGAGAAACGACGTCCACCCTTTACCACCTTAGATACGCGGTTGATAAAGACAACGCGCTCTGTGTACGGGGACTTCTCTTTTTCCGGAGCTCCGTCACGGCCACGACGTTCACGGCGATCGTTAGATCCCTTGCCGCCTTCAGTTTTAGCTGGAGTAGTTGCCATTAGAAGTCCAATCCGCTCTCGCGAGCTGCATCAGCAAGTGCTGCGATGCGGCCGGTGTACTTATTTCCACCACGGTCGAATACGACAGTAGTGATTCCCTTTTCCTTAGCGCGGGAAGCGATGTTCTTGCCAACGATGACAGCCTTTGCGCTCTTATCTGAAGAAGAATCCTTGCGGAGTGCATCTTCCATAGTTGAGGCAGAAGCGAGTGTCTGACCGATGGAATCATCAACAATCTGAACGAAGAGGTGACGAGCAGAACGTGAGACCACAAGACGTGGACGAGCAGCTGTGCCAGTAACTTTCTTACGGACACGGAAGTGGCGACGGGCGCGTGCCTTCTGTGAGGAGCCCTTAGAGACTTTTACACCGATAGCCATTACTTCTTACCTGTCTTTCCTTGCTTGCGGCGGATACGTTGGCCATCCAAATGCAAACCCTTGCCCTTGTAAGGATCAGATTTGCGGAGCTTCTGGATCTTGGCTGCGGTCTCACCGACGAGTTGCTTATCGATTCCAGTGATGTGGAAGCGAGTTGGTGACTCAACCTTGAAGGTGATTCCTTCTGGGGCTGGGAAGAGAATTGAGTGTGAGTAACCAAGAGCGAACTCGAGGTCCTTACCCTTTTCAGCTACACGGTAACCAACACCAACGATGGTGATTGATTTTGTGTAACCGTTAACAACGCCTTCGATCAAGTTTGAGACCAAAGTACGTGAAAGACCATGAAGTGATCGAGCAACGCGGCCATCATCTGGACGTGTTACGACCAAGGTAGATGCCTCTTGCTTGATGGAGATTGGCTCAGCAATTGCTAGTGAGAGCGAACCCTTAGGTCCCTTAACTGCAACATTTTGACCAGTGATGGAAACTTCGACTCCTGAAGGAATCGCAATTGGGCTACGACCGATACGGGACATTTAGATCACCATACGTAGGCGAGAACTTCTCCGCCTACACCCTGCTTGTTGGCTGCTTTATCAGTAAGCAGACCAGATGAAGTTGAAATGATTGCAACGCCAAGTCCACCAAGAACCTTAGGTAGCGCAGTTGACTTTGCATAAACGCGAAGACCGGGCTTGGAGACGCGACGTAGACCTGCGATTGAACGTTCACGGTTTGCACCGAACTTCAAATCTAGGGTCAGTGTCTTACCAAAGCCTGCGGCATTGTTTTCGACTTTAAAGCCAGCAATGTAACCCTCTTGCTTGAGGATTTCGGCAATGCGAACCTTTACCGACGATGACGGCATTGAAACCGTATCGTGGTAAGCAGAGTTCGCGTTGCGCAGACGTGCCAGCATGTCTGCGATCGGATCTGTCATTGTCATTCGTTTGGCCTTTGGCCTTTCTCGAGATGGTTTCCGGCGATTTCTCCGAGGAGAGAATCTGGACCTTTCACGTAGTTAGTTG
>CAILWW010000101.1 GCA_903838035.1 uncultured Actinomycetes bacterium
CTTGTAGTAGCTCAAGTTAAAGAGATTGAACTCTTGGAAGGCCACAAAAAGCCTATTCGTTACGTCGCGCTCGATTGCGCTGAGGGTTCACTTCGTTATGTTATTTGTGGAGCAACTAACTTTGCCATAGGCGATTTAGTCGTTGCCGCCCTTCCAGGCGCGATACTTCCAGGAGATTTTGCTATTTCGGCCCGCGAAACTTATGGCAAAACAAGTAATGGCATGATCTGTTCAGCCCGCGAACTTGGTGTTAGCGATGAACACTCTGGGATCATCGTGTTACCGGCGGATTGTGCGCCTGTTGGAAGTGATGCGATTGAACTTTTGCAGATCCGCGACACAATCGTAGATATCGCGGTCAATCCAGACCGAGGTTATGCAATGTCTATTCGCGGCGTAGCGCGCGAGTTAGCTGCATCCCTAGGCTTATCTTTTACCGACCCTGCTTCATTAGTACGAACCGACCTCTTTGAAGTAAATAGTTCTGGTACCCAAATATCGATTGACGATAAAACCGCCGCTTCGGTTGCCTATTTACGAACAATCGAGAAATTCGATCCAAGCGCTTCTTCTCCACTCTGGATGGTGCGACGCATTGAGAAGTGTGGAATGCGCGCCATTTCCCTTGCTGTTGACATCACTAACTATGTGATGTTGGAACTTGGGCAACCTTTGCACGCCTTCGATCGCTCCAAGATTTCAGGCGGCTTACATATTCGTCGCGCTGGCAATGAGCAGAAATTCACCACGCTCGATGGCCAAGAACGAGAGCTATCGCCCGAGGACCTCATGGTTGCAGATGACGAGAAGTCACTTGCACTTGCTGGGACTATGGGTGGCTTAACTTCTGAGGTAACGCCATCAACCACATCTATTTCCCTTGAGGGTGTGCGATTCAACCCGATGGATGTAGCCAAGAATTCACGGCGGCATAAGTTATCTTCCGAGGCTTCCAGGCGGCTAGAACGAAGCGTCGATCCCAGTTTGGCCGAGCTTTCCACGGCCCGTGGTATCTCACTCATGATTGAACATGGTGGAGCAAGTTATGTCGGTACGAGCATCGATGGACAACCGGAGTTCGCCCCAGTCGTAACTTTTGATCCAAACAAGGTAACCCAACTCTTGGGAGTTGAAGTATCACTCGAGACCGTGGCTGAAAAACTCGCAATCGTAGGATGTGCGATTGAACGCAAGTCGAACTCAGAATGGTTGATTACTCCACCAAGCTGGCGTGCGGATTTATTACTCGCTCCGGATTTTGTTGAGGAAGTCGCCAGAATGATTGGTTTCGATGCCATTCCTTCACGACTCCCAACTGGCAAAGCGGGTGCGGCGCTCACAGATTTTCAAAAGCGCAAACGCCATACCGCTCAATTACTTGCCGATCTAGGCTTCTCTGAGGTTTACAACTATCCATTTATTTCCCCAGATTTTCTTGCGGCACTTGGTTTCACTGGCGAGCGCGCTGCGGCCTTTAAAATTGCCAACCCGATGTCCGAGGAATTTCCTATCCTACGTACCCACCTTATTCCTGGACTTCTCACGGCGACGGTGCGCAACCTTGGTCGAGGTGCAAAGAGCCTTGCGCTCTTTGAAATAGGAAGCATTTTCAGAAATACCAATGAACTCGCACCACAGGAGGCGATCTCGACATTGAGCCGTCCATCAGCGGACCAATTAAGGAAAATATACGAAGGTGTCCCAAACCAACCAGTGATGGCCGCTGGCGTCATGTCTGGAAGCTACGTACCAGATACTTGGAATGGCAAGGGAAGGGTGGCAGATTGGAACGATGCGATTGGCTTAGCTGCTCGCATAATCGATTCCACCGGAAATGCATGGAGCGCACATCCTTCAGATTTTGCGCCTTGGCATCCTGGTCGATGTGCCGAACTTCGAGTCAATGGTAAGGCGGTCGCACATGCTGGTGAATTACATCCTCGAGTCTGCGCCGACCTTGGAATTCCCGCTCGAAGCGTAGCTTTCGCAGTAATGCTTACAGCTCTTGATTACTTGCCACCCATTTCAGCTCCGCAAGTGTGGACCATGCCGGCTGCCGTGCAAGACATTGCTCTTGTAGTTCCAGAGACGGTTGCAGCAAGCGATGTCGAGTCGGCGCTTAGAGCAGGAGCAGGGGAGCTGCTGGAGTCAATCTCACTCTTCGATCGCTACGAGAAGGTCAGTCCAGGTTATGTCTCGCTTGCTTTTACGATGACCTTCAGAGCGAGTGATCGCACTCTGACGGCAGATGAAGTCTCTGGGTACAGAGAGGCTGCAGCAGCCAAAGCTGCAGAGCTTTGCGGAGCAACAATTCGCGCATAGGTCCTGGTGTACTTTTCCACGAAGGTGCATAAATATACATGTATTTGCATAGATATTCAGGTACTCTAAGTTCATGAGTATCAAGGTCGGAGTCATTGGCGCCAGCGGATATGCGGGCGGAGAGTTGTTGCGCTTGCTGCTTGGTCATCCCGAGTTTCACCTCACCTATATCTCGGCAGGCTCAAACGCTGGAGAGCTCATCACCTCCATCCATCCAGCGCTGACCGCATTTGGCCTACAGAAATTTGAGACCACAAGCTCAGCTGCGGCAAACAAATGTGATTTACTCTTCATTGCGCTGCCACATGGCGAATCAGCAAAACTCATTAAAGAGATTGATGAAAGTGTAAAAATTGTTGATTTAGGGGCAGATTTCAGACTCGAGAGTTCCGCTTCTTGGGAGAACTATTACGGTGGCGAATATGCCGGTGCTTGGGTATATGGATCAGCGGAATTAAGTGGCTGCTCAGAGAAGATTTCGAAAAGTAGCCGCGTTGCCAATCCAGGTTGTTATGCAACAGCGATTGAAATTGCAAGCGCACCATTACTTCAAAGCAATCAGGTAGATGCAAGTGATTTAGTAGTAGTTGCTGCATCCGGAACCACCGGCGCCGGCCGGTCTGCGAAAATCAATTTAATTGGAAGTGAGGTAATGAACACTCTGACCTCATATAAGTTTGGCGGAGTCCATCAGCACACACCGGAAATTGAGGAAGCTTTATTGCGTACTGGTGGAAAGCCGGTAAAAGTTTCCTTTACGCCGATTCTAGCGCCAATGCCTCGTGGAATTCTGGCAACGGTCACCGCTAAATACTCCGGCAACCTTGATTTATCGCAACTCCGAGATCTTTTCTCGAACTATTTTGCGCAATCCCCATTCGTGCATCTACTTCCTTCGGGACAAATGCCAACGACGAATGCAGTTACGGGTACTAATGATGCGCACTTACAAGTTGCAATAGATCAGCATGCCTCCAGAGTCGTGGTTTCAATTGCGATTGATAATCTTGGTAAAGGAGCTGCCGGACAAGCGATACATAACGCCAACTTAATATTCGGTCTTGCTTCCACGGCTGGGCTTCGAGTGCCAGGGGTCAGATAATGGTTTCACTACCAAAAGGCTTTCGCGGAGCTGGCGTGGCAGCTGGTATCAAGAGCTCTGGCGCCAAGGACATCTCATTAATCGTCAATGATGGCCCGCAAAACTTTGGCAGTGCCGTCTTCACCACCAATAAAGTAGAGGCCGCTCCCGTCACATGGAGTCGACAAGTCGTAAAAGATAATCTCGTCTCCGCGGTTCTTCTCAATAGCGGGGGAGCCAATGCATGTACTGGTCCGGATGGTTTTGCCGACACTCACAAGAGCGCAGAGGTGGCAGCAGGTTTACTAGGGATATCCGCCTCCGATTTAGTCGTCTGCTCAACCGGAATGATTGGCTTACGTCTACCCATGGATAGGTTGCTCTCTGGCATCGCCACAGCGGCTTCATCGCTCTCAGAGAACTCGGGTACAGATCTAGCCGAAGGCATAATGACCACGGATTCCAAGCCGAAGATTCATACCGCAAATAAATATGGGGTTTCGATATTTGGCATGGCTAAGGGCGCAGGAATGTTGGCGCCCTCATTGGCAACCATGTTATCGGTGGTGCTGATTGACGCTGAAGTTGACCCAGTAAGAGGGGATGAAATCTTTAAGAGAGTAGTTTCCAGAACTTACAATCGAATAGATTCAGATGGTTGCACATCAACCAACGATACGGTCTTGCTCATGGCTTCCGGAGCGAGTGGTGTGAAACTTGGAGATGAAGAGCTAGAAGAGTTACTTATGGACTGTTGTGGCGATTTGGCTCATCAGCTCATCGCCGATGCCGAAGGACATACCAAGATTGTAGAAATTAGGGTGGAAGGAGCAGCGAGCGAAGATGACGCAGTGGAAGTAGCCCGCTCGTGCGCCAGAAATAACCTGTTGAAATGCGCCATTAACGGCGAGGATCCCAATTGGGGAAGAGTTTTGGCCGCCGTAGGAACTGTGGATGCGAAGATGAATGGTCAAGATATTGATGTCACTCTCAACGGAGTGATGGTCTGTAAATCTTCGGCGCCACATCAAGATCGTTCATTGGTAGATATGAGCAAGAAGGAAGTAAAAATAAATATCAACTTAAATGTCGGTCAAGCAAGTGCAACCGTCTGGACGAATGATTTATCTGCCATGTACGTGCACGAGAACTCGGCATATTCCTCATGATCGTTATCAAATATGGTGGACATGCTCTTCCTGAGACTGGAGCTGTTGATCAAGCGCTAGCAATGATTGCCAAGGAACACCTTAAAGGCAAGCAGATCGTTCTTGTACATGGCGGCGGCCCACAAATTAATTCAGCACTGGAGCAAAAAGGCTTAGTCAAGGAGATGGTTGGTGGGTACCGCAAAACTACCCCCGAAATCTTTGAAGTGGTTCAAGAAGTTCTCTCGGGAAAAGTTCTTCGCGCTATCGTCAATCAACTTATCTCCCTTGGGATAAATGCGGTTGGGCTATCGGCGGCCGATGGCGAGATGATTCGAGCGGAGCGGATGCTGGTCGAAATCGATGGGGTACCTACGGATATCGGACTTGTAGGAGAGGTGGTGGCGACTAATCCTTCACTTCTTCATTCCCTCTTAACCCAAAATTATCTTCCGGTTATTTCACCGATCGGAGTCAATGCAAAAGGAATCGGCTTAAATCTCAATGCTGATCTCGTTGCCGGTGCCCTTGGTGGGGCGATGAAGGCGCAACGAGTGCTCTATATGACTGATGTGGATGGGATTTATCGGAATTGGCCAGATGAGAGTTCGCTGATTGACTCTATCTGCGCAGCGGAGCTGGAGAGTTTGCTGCCTACATTTACCGAGGGGATGATTCCTAAAGTCACCTCTGCGCTATCGGCCCTTAAGGCCGGTTCAGATGCAGTCAGAATATTCAACGGGAAAGATCTTGTTCAATTGGAGAATGCGTTCAATGATGCTGGTGGAACGTTGGTCGTTCCATGATGTGGAGTGAATTACTTCAAAATAATTACGGAACCCCCGCCATTGAGTTAGTAAGGGGAGAGGGCTCTCGCGTATGGGATTCAAACGGGAACTCCTATTTGGATATGTTGGGCGGTATTGCCACAAATATTCTCGGCCATGCCCATCCAGATATTTCCAAGGCGGTTGCTGACCAAATCTCCACGCTTGGTCATGTCAGTAATTTCTTCTCCCATCCGCAAGTTCTCGCACTGGCCGATAATTTGCAGCGATTAACCGGTGAGAATTCGGCGCGGACATTCTTCTGCAACTCTGGGGCCGAGGCGAATGAGGCGGCCCTCAAGCTCTCTCGAACAACTGGAAGAAAGAAGATTGTCTCCACGATTGGTTCTTTTCATGGCCGAACGATGGGGGCGCTCTCTCTTACTGGTCAAGAGTCAAAGCGGGCACCATTTAAACCGCTTCTACCCAACGTTAAGTTCATTCCATTTGGCGATGTAGCTGCGATGGAGAGAGTAATTACGAAGAAAGTTGCCATGTTTATCGTTGAACCCATTCAAGGCGAGAATGGAGTTGTCACGCCACCAGCCGGCTATCTCAAGGCGGTGCGAAAGCGCACTACTGAGACAGGAACTCTTTTGGTTATCGACGCCGTACAGACTGGGATGGGTCGTACTGGTGAATGGTTTGGTTACGAGAGTGAAGGAATCGTGCCGGATGTAATCACTTTGGCGAAGGGATTAGGCGGTGGCCTGCCATTAGGTGCGATGATCGCCCTTGGTAAATATGCAAGTGCTTTTACTCCGGGAAGCCATGGCTCCACATTTGGTGGCAACCCGCTAGCTTGCGCCGCAGCAAACGCCAGTATCGCTTTTATCGAAGAGAACAATCTGCTCGCAGAAGTTAAGGCCAAGGGCGAATTCCTGAAGAGCGCCTTAGCTCAAATACCCGGAATTTCCGATGTGAGAGGCGACGGGTTATTACTAGGTATTGTCTTGCAACACCCACGCGCCCAAGAGATTAAAGGTGCTTTAGAGCACGAAGGTGTGATTGTAAATGCCCCCAATGATTCAATTCTTAGAATCGCTCCAGCTTTAAATATTCCGCAAGCAGAGTTGGAAAGTTTTGTGGAAAGCGTTAAGAAGGTAATGAGAAATGACTAAGTCAGCCAAGCCGCTCTCCTCAAGTGCGCGCAGAGCGCTAGTTATCTCACTCATTCAAAATGGAGTGGTGGAGTCGCAAGCCGATCTCGTTCGTCAGCTATCTGAAAATGGCGTTCGAGTTACCCAAGCCACGGCATCGAGGGATCTTGATGAAATTGGAGTGATGCGCGGTCGCGATTCAAATGGGCAAATGCGCTATCAATTAACAACAAATAGCGCCCCAACCCCTCGTGGGTTCGGAGAACTCATTTTGAGCGTTGAATCCTCGGCAAATATCGCAGTTGTTCGTACCCCGCCTGGTGGCGCACAACTTCTCGCCTCAACCCTGGATAGAGCCGCTTCACATGGAGATCTGCATTCAGTCATAGGAACGATTGCTGGAGATGACACGGTTTTAGTCATAGCTAGGACGGCCAATGGGGGAGCGGGACTTGCCAAAGAATTAACCGACTTTGCGAGCAATAGGGCAATAAAATCAGCTAAAAAGAAAAGGAAGTAACCATGGCACTCTGGGGAGGGCGTTTCTCGGGGGGTCCAGCCGAATCGGTGGCTGCCCTTTCTCGTTCTGTACATTTTGATTGGCGACTTGCGCCCTATGACATTCGGGTAAATCGTGCCCATCTTCAAGGGCTGGTAATTCAGGGAGTTATTTCAGCCGAGAATGGCGAAAAGATTGATGGCGCACTACAGGAGTTATTTCAGGAAATCGCTCAAGGAAAATTTACCTACATCGATTCCGATGAGGATGTCCATAGCGCTATCGAACGTGGACTCACCGCAAAACTTGGCGAGCTTGGTGGAGCCATCCGCGCTGGTCGTTCACGTAACGATTTAGTTGTAACCGATTTTAAGCTCTTCCTCATAGACCATATCGTCGAAATTGCTGGACTCTTAACTCAGTTAGTAGAGGCAATCAATCGTCAAGCAGAAGGTCATACGCAAACTATCGCGCCTGGATTTACCCATCTTCAGCATGCCCAACCCATAGTCTTTGGCCACGAATTCGCAAAACACTCACATGGGCTACTTCGTGACATTGATCGAATCTCAGATTGGTTAGAACGCAACTCATTCTCTCCGCTCGGAGCTGGTGCCCTCGCAGGCTCGGCGCTACAACCTAATCCAGAATCTTCCGCCGAAACTTTAGGTTTCATTGGAACCATGGGGAACAGTATTGATGCAACTAGCGATCGTGATTTCGTAGCAGAGGCGCTATTCATTTTTGCAATGGTCGGCGTTCATCTCTCTCGGTTGGGGGAGGAGTTCACGCTCTGGAGTACCTCTGAATTTGGCTGGGTAACCGTGGCCGATGCATATTCAACTGGATCCTCCATCATGCCGCAAAAGAAGAATCCGGATATTGCCGAATTAGCTCGTGGAAAGTCAGGACGTTTAGTCGGAAACTTAACTTCTCTTCTTGTCACGCTAAAAGGTTTACCATTCGCCTATAACAGAGATCTGCAGGAGGATAAGGAGCCAGTCTTCGACTCTGTGGAAACGCTGACAACGCTCTTGCCTGCATTAATCGGCATGGTTTCAACAGCCACTTTTCATCATGAGAAGATATCTAGGGATGTCACCGCTGGATTTTCGCTAGCAACTGAAATCGCAGACTTTCTCTCGCGCAAGGGAATTCCATTTGCCACGGCACACGAAGTTGCCGGTAAATGCGTTAAGGCATGTGAGCTAAAGCAGATCGAGCTTCACCAACTCTCAGATGCAGAGTTGCACGGAATTCATCCAAGTTTGACGCCAGATATTCGTCTCTCCCTTACCGCACAAGGGGCGGTCGAATCTCGCATCTCCTCACTCGGGACATCACCAACAAGCGTCATGGAACAAATATCTACTTTGCAAGCAGAAAATGAACTAGCCAAACGTTGGATTGCTGGCGAAGCCAAGCGATTCACAGAGATGATGGAATCATGACAAGTGCGCTCCTAGAAGATCTTGAATGGCGCGGGCTGATTGCTCAAACCACTGACCGTGAGGCGTTACTCAAGGATCTGAACGCTGGAAGTGTGACCTATTACTGCGGTTATGATCCCACTGCGCCAAGCTTGCATGTAGGTAACCTCGTTGTGCTTTCGGTTATGCGTAGATTTCAGCTGGCTGGGCATAAGCCAATCCCACTTGTGGGAGGCGCTACTGGATTAGTAGGAGACCCAAGCGGACGAAATGAAGAGCGTTC
>CAILWW010000102.1 GCA_903838035.1 uncultured Actinomycetes bacterium
CGACCTGACCGAGGCGATTCGCTCTCGCGATGAACTCAGCTCAGGCACCATCCGCATGGTTTTGACCGCTATTACCAATGAAGAGGTATCTGGCAAGAGCGCTCGTGTTCTGACCGATGCCGAGATCATTACCGTTCTCTCCCGCGAATCGAAGAAGCGTCGCGAAGCAGCCGAAGCTTTTGCCGATGCTGGTCGTCCGGATCGTGCCGAACAAGAGACGAATGAAGGAAAAGTTATTTCGAAATATCTGCCGGAACAACTTTCCGAAGATGCAATCAAACAGATGATTGCCGACGCAATTGCCGAAACCGGTGCAACCGGTCCTTCTGGTATGGGACAAGTAATGAAATCAATCCAACCAAAAATTGCAGGCAAGGCCGATGGCGGCTTGGTCTCCACCTTAGTGAAAGCAGCACTCAATGGTTAAGTTCGAATATGTCACTGTTCCATTATTAACTCATGCAACCAAACAGATTCTCGATACCTGGGGTTCTGAAGGTTGGGATCTTGTTCAAGTAGTACCTGCCCCTGGTGGCGGAGATAACCTAGTTGCCTATATGAAGCGGGAAGTTCAATAAATGGATGTACGTGCAAAACTTAAAGAACTCGGCCACACACTCCCGGTTGCAGCAAAGCCAGTAGCTGCATATGTCCCTGCAGTAAAGACCGGCAAGCTCGTCTTCACCGCTGGTCAATTGCCTTTGGTCGATGGTGCGATTCCATTTACCGGAAAAGTTGGCGGCGAAGTCACTCAAGAACAAGCAAAAGAGATGGCAACCATTTGTGCACTCAACGCAATGGCAGCCCTGAACTTGGTCGATGATGTCGATAACATTGCAAAGCTGGTTCGCATCGTTTGCTATGTAAATGGCGTCCCTGGATTTATCAACGCACCATTTGTTGCCAACGGCGCATCAGAGTTATTTATGGCCATCTGGGGAGATGAAGCAGGAGTTGCAGCTCGAAGTGCAATCGGCGTTGCTGAACTTCCTCTTAATTCTCCAGTCGAAGTCGAACTTACCTTCGAACTAAAGTAATTAACGACCGCGCTTAGATAGTCGTTCTATATCGAGGACGACTACAGCGCGGGGTTCGAGTCGAACCCAACCGCGACCAGCAAAATCAGCAAGCGCCTTGTTTACAGTTTCGCGAGATGCGCCAACACGTTGGGCAAGCTCTTCTTGCGTAAGATCGTGATTAACGTGGTACCCATCATCCTTTTCAACACCAAATTGAGTACCTAAATCCATAATTGCTTTAGCTACGCGACCTGGTACATCAGAGAAGACCAGGTCAGATAACCCTTCGTTGCTGCGACGAAGTCGCTGGGCCAATCGGCCAAGAAGTTGTAGTCCAACGCGTGGATGTGCCGTGATGAGACCGACGACTTGATCATAAGCAAGTGAAAGAAGTCGGCAATCGGTGACAGCTGTTGCAGTAGCAGTGCGAGGTCCTGGATCAAAGAGTGAGAGTTCGCCGAACATTTCTGAAGGTCCGAGAATAGAAAGCAAGTTCTCGCGACCATCACCTGAGGATGCACCGAGTTTGATTTTGCCATCGATTACAACAAAGAGACGATCTCCGGCATCGCCCTCTTTGAAGAGAGTGTTGCCTTTAGAAACCTTGACCGGAATCATGGAAGCGCGCAGCGAGGCTGCGGATTCATCATCTAGTGCGCTAAAGAGTGGCGCTTTGCGGACAATTTCATCATCTTTAACTTCTTTTGCGGTAGGCACATCCGAACGATACTACCGAGAAGGGTCGACTTCCAGTCCAGTAATCTGGAGTAATGCGACAGCCATTGGCCATCTTGAAGCTCTTACAGAAGAGCTATCCCGATGCTGATTGTGAACTGGATTTCACTTCGCCATTTGAACTTGTTGTGGCAACTGTGCTTTCGGCCCAATGCACCGACAAGCGAGTCAACGCGGTAACTCCCAAATTATTTAAGAAGTACGGCACTCCAAAAAAATTAGCCGGAGCAAAGATCCAAGATGTGGAAGAGATCATCCATTCACTTGGTTTTTTTCACACAAAGGCCAAGAGCATTACCGGTTTGGCGCAGAAGGTCATGCAAGATTTCGGTGGTGAAGTGCCGGCAACTTTAGAAGAACTAGTGACCTTGCCGGGCGTTGGGCGAAAGACCGCAAATGTGGTCTTAGGCCATGCCTTTGGAATTCCAGGAATAACTGTTGATACCCACTTCGGTCGCCTTGCTCGACGCTTTGGTTGGACGACTAGTCAGGATCCAGTAAAAGTTGAGAAGGATGTCGCAGCCCTGATTCCAGAGAAGGATTGGACCAACCTCTCGCAGGTTTTAATTTGGCACGGACGGCGTATCTGTCACTCTCGCAAACCGGCCTGCGGCGTCTGTCCATTGGCTAAGTTATGTCCATCGGTAGGAATAGGTGAGATGGATAAAGTTAAGGCCCAGGCGCTAGTAAAGAATGATGAGGAGTTCCGATGAAGCGAATACTTCTCGTCCTTGCCTTGCTGATTGCTTCGGCGCCATCCGCTTCTGCCCAAATCGCTAGTTGTTCCGCGATTGCCATCAAAGCAGGGGTAGTAAAAGGAACAACGCTTCCATGTATCGATGGCGGTAAGTCAGTCGTGATGGAGTCCATCAAAGGACCAGCTGTAATAAATGTTTGGGGATCCTGGTGCGCGCCTTGCATCGCCGAGATGCCACACTTCAAAGCACTTGCCGCAACCAAGAAGGTAAGCATTATCGGCATTGATGTGGAAGAGCCAAATATGGCTGCCGGCAAGAAGTTTATGAACGCCCATGGCATGAGTTGGCCGGTTCTCTACGATCCAGATGGTCGAACCAAAGCTGCCTTTGGTTTAGGCGTTCCGGTCACCTGGTTTCTTAGCGCAAAAGGCGTAGTTGTTTACAAACAAATCGGAATTATCAGCTCTGACAAAGCTCTCTTTGATGAAGTGAAGAAGTATTTAGGTATCAAGTTGTGAGTCATTACATTGTCGATCTCATCATTGTGGTGGCTTTGGTCGGTGCCATTTACAGAGGATTCAAAGCTGGACTGCTTAAGACCTTCTTCGCCTTTATCGGCTTTGTCGGCGGTGGCTTGCTCGGACTGATTTACTCAGTGAGATATGTGCAGCATTGGCACGGCAACTTTCAAAAGTTCGGCCTGATTCTGCTTGCAATATTTATTGCAGCATCGATTGGCGAAGCAATCCTCA
>CAILWW010000103.1 GCA_903838035.1 uncultured Actinomycetes bacterium
CAGCCGGCGAAGTTTCGGCATAGGCGACAGCCACGCGGCTTAGCGTGAGCACCAGGAGGATTAGGCCAAATTTCTTCACGGCGCCATTATTCCCTGTCTCTCGGCAGAATCACACATCGCGCTGTAGACCGCATGGAGCAGGCCGGGAATTCCCGCGCAGAGGAGGTAAACCTGGGATTTTTGGGTCGAAAGCATCGGCTCGTGGGCAATAACTTGGTAGATCGCCATCGTTATCGCGCCCGAGACAATGGCTTCGAGGAAGATGTTACGACGAACTTTAGAAAGGGCCTTGATATTTACCTCGCTGACCGAGATAAAGAGCAAGAAGTATGGAGCTGCAAAAAGTAGGGCAAAGATCAGCGACTTGGCTGCCGATTGCGTCCAGATATAACTCACCGCAAAGAAACCTGCAAAGAGTGCGAAAGAGGATTCTGGTGAACTTACTCTGGCAACCTGGATCTTCTCTAGTTGATAATCCTTGCCAGATTCAAGGAGTTGCTTTGTGCTCTCATCATCCACCAACGCGCGAGCGATGACCGCCGCCGCCGCGATCAGGATCGCAACAAATGAGATAGATCTAGCAGATGTAATTGTGATCAGTAGCGAATTAATTACCTTTTGCCCAGAGTAAAAGATCAACCCGCCAACTACGCCTGCTTCAACCAATCCCGATATTTTCGCAATATTTTTCTTCAAGTCTCTTGATGCAGCATCGCGATAAATTAAAGCAAAGAGACCAGGGGCAACCCAGCAAATTCCAGTAATCAACATGACCATGAGGTCTCTAAAGCTGGTGACATTTCCCACGACTAGTTGGACCAGCCAGAAGCTAGCGGTAGCGATAACTCCAGAGAAGGCATCAAAGATTCCCAAAAGAGCAATTGCTGTAAAGATTGCTAAACCAGTTGAGGCAAGAGTTCCAGCTTTATTTACCTCCACGCTTGCAACAAAGGCGGCGATAACTCCTATCAGAGGCATAACCCCATAGAGCATCGGTGAGATTCGGTGAGCAAGTTCGCCATCTCGTAAAAGTAAGAATCGAAGCAGTGAAGGTCGAAGCGAAGCAATCGCTTTAATCCGAAGGTCATAAGGTTTGAAGCTTTGTGCCAATCGGCTCTTCTCATTGGTGATGTCATAAACATCGAGACCAGATGGTGCAATTTGAGTGCTGAGAAATTCGAGCGAGGCATATTTGCGCGCCCGAAAGGCAGAAATAGTTGCGGTGAGAAAAGCAATCATCGCGATAATCCAGGTCAGATCACGAGGTACTTGTGTAACGTCATAATGGGCCATCGCAACAATATGAACCGCAGCCACTGTTGTTTGGGGTGAACCTTTGCCGGTTGCCACAATGGTGTAGCCACCAAGTGGAAAATCTCCTGGCAAGTTCAAGGAATAGACCACATAGCCCGCTGGATTCTTGCCGCTTTCGCTAAAAGTTTCTGCGCTTCCGCTTCCAGAGACGAGTTTTACGACCCAATTATTCTGGACCGCTCCCCCGCCAAGTACAACTTCCTGAATGCGCCCGCGCTCCCACGTCAAAATAGGGATATCTGTGGCAAATGCTGCAGAAGGCGCAAGGAATGCGATTAAGAGCGCTAAGGCTGCAATAAATTTAACCTTCATTTATCGCTCACTCTTCAGTGCATCAGAGATAAACCAGAATCCCACCAATACTGGGACCAAAATAATAAGTGATTTCGGAGTCATGATCTTCCCTAGGTAGGGAATGGTAAAAAATTGAACGCCGGTGATATCGGTCATTCGAGGGTGCTGAATATCTGGAGATGGGTTGGCATCACCCTTCACGATAAATCCGCTGCTGGCATCTCCGCCAATAATCCTGTGGGTAAAGGTATTTACCGGAGTTCCATCAAAACGTCGAGCGGTGTAAGCGACGATGGAGCCAATGTGAGGAGGGAGCTTATTTGGATTTGCCAGCAAAACGATATCGCCCGGATTGATGGTCGGAACCATGGAGCCCGTGAGAACAATTCTGGCTTTCACAATTCCAGTTGCAGAGGCAAGTGAAAACGAAATCAATATCGCGGAGAGAACGTAACCAACATATTTGAGCACTGTTGTCGCCTTGCGAGTACGAGCTTGGCTTCCAGTTACCACACGCTCTTTCGGAGCTTGAACAAACATCTTCGCTTTACTTGGAATTACTTGGTCAGGGGTTATGAGGACTGACTTTTCGCCCATAACATTTGAAACCGTTAATAAAATCTTGGAATCGGGAAACTGGGATTCGCCTTCAATGCGAATGTCATCATGGTCTCCGACGAAGATATCTCTCTTCATATGGAAAGACCGCTAATCCTTAGTGCCGTTGTGTATCGCTGTTTCAATAGTGATCTTGTATACCTGGCCAGCGTTAGCAAAATCCGTAACAACATCAGGGTCGAATGTAATTTGAAGAGATCCGCTGGTATCAGTAGTTCCGGTCGAAGTATCGGTCGCAACTTCAATATCGGTGTAGGCATTAGACATATTTGTAACAGTTCCGCTGTCTTGGTACCAGAAGCGTGTGCTGTAGTAATCCATATACTGCGTCTTTGCTACATCCGTTGCGGAGTCCGTGACGCCGAGGGCGGCAGTCTGGGTGTCTTGATATACCTTGACGATGAAGTCAACGCCCTTGCAGTTATCAGTTAAACCTTCGATATAGATCGAATCGAGTGAGAAGAAACCACCGTTGGCTTGGTTAATAAATCCTGCGAATGGGGTGACGGTGAGTTGTTGATTTTGACATGAGACGGTTTGTTTAAATCCTTGTCCGTACTCGATGCTGCCTCCGCTGTTTATAACAACTTTGGCACCAAATGCAATGCCCGCTACAGCTACAAAACCAGCAAGAGCCATGGCGATTAAACGCTTGCTTCGGGTACCCGAAACCGCGCCTTCATCGTCGGACTCTAGATATTCAACGTGTTCGTCGTCGTAGTAATACTCGTCGAACTCATCGGAATCGCCAGAGCCTCCTAAATTGAGGATGCCCATGAAACCTGTTTGTTGCTCCTTCTAAAAGTTAAAGCTGTTAGTACTCTGATTTATCCGGATTTATATGTTGGTAAGAATCCAGCAGTTCAAGGTGTCTAAAACGCAGTTAAGAAGTTAACCCTTGAGGACTAACTTCTATAACTACTAACTACCTAATGAACTATCAAGCGTGTTGGTAAGGCTTGAGGTCAGGCGTGAACTAAGAGCTAAAAGCTATTAGTTGGATTCAAGTGTGATCTTGTAGATCGCACCTGATGTTGCAACGTTGTTACCGCTTGTATTAAAGGCAACAGTTGCTGAGTTTGAACCTTGTGCTCCAGCAGTAATACCAGCGCTATAGCTGAGCGCTGATGAGCTGTAGACGAATGTTGCTGAGGTATAACCAATGTTGTTACCGGTAGAGATGATCAACGGGTTAGATGTTGAGTTATCCCATGCCTTGAGAGTGAATGTCTTTCCCACGCAGGTTTGAAGTCCTGTGCCGGAGAATGATAGACCTGAGAGGCTAAATGTTCCGCCGCCAGATGAGTTGTTAAATGATGATGAAGGAACAATGTTGATGATATTTGCACCAGAGCATGCGGTGGTCTGTGTGATACCTTGACCGAATTCAAGTGATCCACCGGTGTTGATGGAGATGTTTGCAGCGAGTGTTGAACCCATAACTGCAATCGCTGCAGCTGCAGCAACTCCAAGGATTGTCTTGCGTGAGCTGTTCTTGCCACGCTTTACAGATGAGCGCTTTGGCGCATCTTCAAATTTTAAAATTTCCATTTATTAATTTCCCCTGAAGTTCTTATTAGGTTGTGATGTGAACTTTTGTTCACATCGGTACTGCTAAGGATTGGGTTTACCCAGGCCTGAACTGCTTTACCAACATGGGGTACTTTGCCAATTTTTGGACTTCGGGTCAAGTCACTTCTCCTATAGAACTCACCCTTCGTGAGGGGAAAATGAGCGGAGACTTACCCCGGAGATTTCAGGCAGGGTGAGGAACTGCTACCCCAATTTGAGGGGAAAAGATTGACCTAAATGGCCTTATTGGACGGTTTCAACCGTGGTTCTGCGGACGTTCTGGCTATCAATGTTGACGGTTGCGGCACTTGGATCCAGATAGAAAGTCACGTCGCCGCTATTTGGAGATAACGTCGAACCATCATAAACAGAGGTTCCGGAGACGTTGAGTGTTGCTTGGGCAAGGAGCGTTCCAGATATTGGCTGACCTGTACCGTTGAGATAAGTGAGCGCGAGCGCGCCACCATCAGAGGCTAAATTGCCTTGCGGTACTGGATTCGGAAGTACTACCTGCAATACAGTCGAGGAAGGATCTGCGCCTAGCGGAAGTTCGGCGGATGTGCCGTTAATCAAACGAATACGGAGCTTATCTCCAGCACATGCTTGTAAATCTAAGTTAGAGATAGTTATTGCGCGCACTCTAAAGAATCCCGCAGATGAATCTTGTGCAGTAGGAGCGGCGTGCCATTCTTCGCCCATTGCAACAAATACTTGTTGATCACAAGCAACTGCTTGCTGTGAACCTTGCCCAAAAACTAAATTTCCATTTCCAACAGTTACGCTCGCTGCAAAAGTTGTCAGCATGAATGGAATGACAGCAACAAGTGCAACACCAAAAATAATTTTAGATTTGAAACGACCAGCGCCACCGAAATCAGATGTGACTCGACCACTAAGTGGTGAATCTAATCCGCCGGCCACAGGCACTCCATTTCGTTAATTTCCATCGCTAAAAAGACCCCAGTAAAACTTCGGTCTAGGCGCACAAGATTAGCCAGAGCGACCCTGGAATACAAGCGAGTCCCTCACCCCGTAAAAGGAGGTTATTTGAGCTTGACCGCCCCGACTCCACTGGAAATTCCCAGGTCAAGGGCGCGGAAAGTTACTTGGGCTGAATTGGCGGATGAGCCGCAAAATTGAGGGTCAATTCCCGGTGCGTTCATGGCAACAATTGCTAGAGCGGCGCTCTTTCCGGCGATGCCTGAGCTGGTCGAATAGGCGACCGCCCCGCCTAGCGAGTTAAGAAGCGCCAGCGCATCGGAAGTTTTACCTGAAATCCGAAGGTTTCCTGAGAGATCTCCCCCGACCAAGAGCGAATCACTTACGGCCGAATCAGCCACTCTCTTATTAATCACATCAAAGCGCAGGTTATTTCCACTCAAGCAGAAAAGTGAGAACTCCGAGCCGCTTGCGGCAATCATCGGGAAGGTGCCCATTTGAGCACGGGGATCAACTGCGATAGAGGAAGGAATATGAACCACATAACGAGGTTGCTTTGCCAGCGGCGCGGCCGTGGTTGCAGAAGTTGAGTCGGCAATTGATCCCGGGAGCTCTGTTGAAGAAGGATCTGGCGAAGTTGAAGGTTGGGCCGATGCGGTATCTGTTGTTGAATCCGTTGGTGGCAGCGCGGTTGCGGTATCAACCGGCAATACATCGGAAATTGGCGCGATCGAGTCGGGTTGAGCATTGAGATCTTGTGCATTTGTAGGAATGAATGTCGCGATAAAGAAGGCAACAAATGCCAAGAAGGCAACCCTGGTCACCAGCTGCATAGGGCGGCTTTGACCATGCATCAGATAATCGAAGCGGCTTTTTGCCGAATCAATAATGCGGTCAAGGCTAGACATAGGTCGAAATATACCTTGCTACTTACTTGAAGCTGAAGTAGCCGAACTCTTCTTGCCTTGAGTGAATTCGATAATTCCTACTTTTTCCATCTGAATCACGATCTGGCGCTTGAGTCTTTCATCGCCAACTTTATAGGCGTAATAATTTGCCGCTTGAAGGAAATCGGAACGAGAAGGTGCGATCTTCTCCAAGGCAGCTATCTGGCGTCCCATCTCTTTCATGTCGTTCTTGTTATATGCCTCGCGAGCGAGGAAAAGTCGAGGTCCGGGACAGCGCGGATGCTGCGAAACTTTATCTGCTGCGAATTTATCCAAAACCTTGCTTCCCTGATTTTGCAACATGAAGTATTCAGCATCGAAATACATAGAACAGGGCAAGTAAGTATTCGATGCGTAATGGATGACCGCCTTTGAATTTGTTGCATGCTTTTCGAGTGCATTTAGAAACTTCACTGATGCTAATGTAAAATTTGCGCCAATGAAAAGTGAGAGTATTAACGCGAGCGCAGTGAAATATCTAATTCCCTGAAAATTCCAGTAGACCTGCGCGCTGACCGCTTTGGCCTTCGGGACGAAGTAGGCCTTACCAATCACAAAACCGGAGATACCCCAGAAGAGGAATTTATTTGGAATAGTAATTGGACTGATTGCAGAATTAGTGAGGAATACAAAGGCGAAGAGTAATAGCGCTAGATATTGCTTCCGACGCTCTGGTTCGCGCTCCATAACGATGAAAAATGAACGAATTAACATGCCAATCAAAAGCACAAGAATTAAGGCGCCGACAATGCCGAGTGTGGCAAGGGATTGAACCGTCGCCGAGTGGGCATCATTCGAAAGTATTGTCGGGAATAGTTTTACAGAGTCAATGGTTCGGTACTGCTCATAAAAGTTACCGTACTGATCTGGACCAACCCCAAAAATCGGATTATGCAAAAAGGTATTTAAGGCGGCGACCCAGAATTGACCGCGAATTTTAACTTGTGCATCATTACCAAGTACGGGAATGAATTTACCAAGGAATGGCATTAAGAAAATGCCTTCAATCCAGATAACAAAAGCAATAGTGGTAAATGCGGATCTGGCATTGAGTGAAAGGTTTCGTTTTGGAAGCAACTTCCATGCAAAACTTCCTGCTAAAACAATTAAAGTGATCGCAATATCTACATAAGCTTGTCTGCGTCCGGCAAGCCACAGTGAATAGAGCGCAGACGCCGTACCCAATCCGACAATCACTCTTACCCGGATACTCGAGTTGATTAGGACAAAGAAAATAAGAGGGAACGTGGTACCCAGTAGCGCGGCAAAAAAGTCTTGGTTGCCTAAAGTGCTAGTTACGCCAACATCTCCCGGGAGAGTGAAGAATTTGAAATATTGAAAGATTCCAATTACTGAAACTACCCAGACTCCGAAAAGGTAAATGGATATAACTCTCTTGATTTGAATTTCAGAGAATTGGCTATGGAAAATCGCCACTACCAAAAGGCAAAACAAGGAGACTAAGCCCGCATGTCGTCCCGTATCTCCCGTTAATGAGGCAATTGGATCTGAACTAAAGATTGTTGAGATGAGCGTTACCCCAACTAGCACCCAGAGAATTTGAATGACTCTGCCGGAATATAGGAAACGAGCTGGTTTGAGCAGAATGAATGCCCCGAATAGTGTGGCAATCAGAATGAAAGTGACGAACTCGGGTGCACCATTCTTATCGAAGGCATGTGGGTAAATGGAGTTGGGGATGTGAATTACGGCGAGGAGGATGAAGAGGGCTCCGGTGGCAAGGACGAGGCGGTTCTCTCTTATCTTCTGCAACATATAGATAAGTATAAGTCGAAACCGACTTACGGTTTATTTAAGGATTGAGGCGAGCTCGCTGGCCAGAGTGGTCGCTAATTTCGGAGTAAATCCCCACTGACTAATAAGAGATGTATAACGCTGGATATCCAGAGCTTCGGGAGCCGCCCCCGTTTTGACCGCGCGGATCATCAGATTTCGGGGAGTGTGCTCTCCCCCAACAAATTCGATTGCCT
This sequence comes from uncultured Actinomycetes bacterium, assembly GCA_903838035.1. Taxonomy (GTDB): domain Bacteria; phylum Actinomycetota; class Actinomycetes; order Nanopelagicales; family Nanopelagicaceae; genus AAA044-D11. The sequence goes on from CAILWW010000103.1 coordinate 7,676, forward strand.
CGACTCGATAACCAAGGAGGCGCAGAATCTGGCAGCGAATGGAGTCGGTCAAGATATCTCCGAGTCGCTCTTTGAGTAGGCCTTGTTTAGTCACAAGCGCCCACGGCTCTGGAATCTCCTTCATCTGGCTCTGCAAATCGTGATGACAACAAGGTGCGACAAGAATCAGGCCGGCACCATTTTTTACCGCCCAAGCAAGCGCGTCGTCAGTTGCGGTATCGCAAGCATGTAAGGCAATAGCAACATCTACATCTGATTTTGTGGTTGCGGCGATTTCTTCGGCGCGGAATTCAATGCTCGATTCAATGCCAAGTTTCTTCGCAATCGCTTCATTGCGCGCACGAGACTCTTCTCGAATATCGATACCGACGACATGAACTGGATTACCAGCTTTGCGTAAATATTGATGAGCGGCAAAGGTGAGATAGGCATGCCCGCAACCAAGGTCAACAATCTCAAGGGGGTGCGCATCAGATGGCTGCTTCACGTGTCCAGCAGATATCGCCGACTCTAAGCTCGGTGCAAGCAAGCGAAGGAATTCTTCAACTTGTTTAAATTTATCTTGGCGAGAAGGTTTGATATTTCCGGATGAATCAGAGATGCCAATCTCGATTAAGAATGGATCGTTTGATTCAAGCAAGCGAACCTTCTTCTTATCGTGACTTAAATCCTGAACTTTCGCGCCTTTGCTCTCATGAACTTGAGCTTCACCTTTTTTAGTGATTCGAATGGAATATGAACCATATGTTGACTCAACCAAAATATTGGCAAAGCCAGAGTTCAATAGCTCTGTTGCTGTAAAGCTGGATGGGTCAAAGTTCTTCGTCGTTGTTCGGACGCCATCATTTTCCATCACTTGAATCGCTAACCCACTTTTCAAAGCTACGGCTTTTATATCAACTCGCTCGAGGGTCTGCTCCATGTTGCGACGACGTCCTGAGAGAACAGCGCGCACGAAGCTTTGGGTATCGGCTATTCGAGCAGTGGCTTCAGCGAAGGCTTTATCTAGGTCGAGAACCATTTATGCCTCGGCGAGCGCTTTGGCGATTGTGCCTTCAAAAACTTCTAGCGGCTGAGCGCCTGATATTCCGTACTTCATATCAATCACGAAGAAGGGAACACCATTTGCACCCAGTTGAGATGCAAGTTGGGCATCCGCCTTTACTTGATCGGCAAACTTATCGGACTCCAAAATCTCTTGTGCAGCACCAACATCTAAACCAACTTCAGTCACAATCGCGAGTAAATCCTCGTGTGAAAAGAGTGGCTTGGATTTTTCGAAATAGTTGGAGTACATCGCCTCTAACAACAAATCTTCCTTACCGATCTCTTTTGCCCATGCCAGAAGGCGGTGAGCATCCACGGTATTTCCCGAGAGCGTACTTCCTAGGTCGTAACAAAGACCTTCACCGTCGGCGATGGAACATACATTTGCCTGCATCTGGCGAACTTGGTCGATATCCAACTTGTACTTCTGGGCAAGTAACATCGATGTTGGTGTCGTCTCTTGAATATCTGGCTGCAGTTGAAAGGCGCGGTGTCGAACCTCAATCTCGCTTCGCTGTGGCTCTGGAATGCTGGCCAGCGCCTTCTCCAACCGACGTTTGCCAATAAAACACCATGGGCAGACCACATCCGACCAGACATCGATAATCATGGATTAAGTGTAGGTCCAAGTATTAGATGCAAATTCTTCGCATTTAGCGCATTCCCAAGCTTTCTCTTAAACTATTGTCATGCTCGCGATTCGTAACCACTGGTTCTTCACTCGCCGTTTGGTTATTGACCTTTGCCGCACCTCTTCCACCTGTTGCTGATTTAACAACCTCAGAGCTCGGGCTTTCTTGTAAGCCAAGATTTTTCCTTTTCTATTAACCACTCTAAAACCAAACTAGGAGCTTGAAATGACTTTGTACAACAACATCACCGAGGTAGTCGGCAACACCCCACTCGTTCGTTTGAATCGCATCACCGATGGCGCGGCGGCTCAGGTCTATGCAAAGCTCGAGTTCTATAACCCAACGAGCACAATTAAAGATCGTATTGGAATTGCCATGGTCGATGCCGCCGAAAAATCAGGCCAACTTCAACCTGGCGGAACAATCATTGAAGCAACATCAGGCAATACCGGTATCGCACTTGCCATGGTTGGCGCTGCTCGCGGATACAAAGTAATTCTGACCATGCCCGATTCCATGTCTAAGGAGCGTCGCGCACTTCTTCGCGCCTTTGGCGCTGAACTAGTTCTCACTCCTGCGGCAGAAGGTATGCGCGGGGCGGTAGCCAAGTCAGAAGAACTCGGTCAACAACCTGGCGCTGTTCTTGTTCGCCAATTTGCCAACCTGGCAAACCCCGAGATTCACCGCAAGACCACCGCGGAAGAAATTTGGCGGGACACTGATGGCAAGGTTGCTGCTCTCGTTGCTGGAATCGGAACGGGCGGAACAATCACTGGTATCGGTCAAGTTCTCAAAGCAAAGAATCCAGATATTAAAGTATTTGCAGTGGAGCCTGCCGCTTCTCCTATTCTCAATGGCGGTAAGCCAAGTGGCCACCCGCTTCAAGGAATTGGACCTAACTTCATTCCAGAGATTCTCGATACTAAGGTTTACGACGAAGTATTTGATGCGCCAAATGATGAGTCATTTGCCTATGCGCGTCGCGCGGCAAAAGAAGAGGGAATTCTCTCCGGTATTTCCGGTGGCTCTGCGCTTTGGGCTGCTTCACAAGTTGCTAAGCGTCCAGAGTTTGCGGGCAAAATCATTGTCGTGATTATTGCTTCCTTCGGTGAGCGCTATCTATCCACTCCGCTTTACGCAGATTTGATGGATTAATTGTGTTTAAGCGCATTAACGAAGATCTAAAGACGGCTCTTCTTGGGGATCCAGCAGCTCGAAATAAATTAGAAGTGCTGCTGGCATACCCAGGCATTCATGCGCTCTGGAACCACCGCATCGCTCACTTTCTTTGGACTCACGGTCTCAAGCTTCCCGCCCGGCTCTTCTCTGAATGGTCACGCACGCTTACCGGAATCGAAATACATCCAGGCGCAACTATTGGTCGTCGCTTCTTCATCGATCACGGAATGGCTGTCGTCATCGGTGAAACAACGGTGATTGGCGACGATGTGATGTTATATCACGATGTGACTTTGGGTTCGCGTGGCTTCTCCCAAGGAAAACGCCATCCGACAATTAACAACAATGTCATTATCGGTTCAGGTGCACGCGTACTTGGAAATATCACGATTGGCGAAGGCTGCCGTATTGCCGCCAATTCCGTGGTGACCGAGAGCCTCGCTGCCAAGACCGTGGAGTTCTTCTACCAAATCTAAGTATTAGGCTATGAAGTATGAGTAATCCAACAATTACCTTCCTTGGCGCTGCTGGAACTGTCACGGGAAGTCGATTTCTGTTGCAGGCTCAAGGCAGTTCTGTGCTCATCGACTGTGGAATGTTTCAAGGAGAGCGCGAGGTCGAAGCGCTCAATCGCAGCCTACCCAGCATTGATATCACCAACCTGGCCGCAGTCGTTCTCACTCATGCGCATTTGGATCATTGCGGTTTTCTACCGGTGCTCATCAAGGAGGGCTTCAAAGGCCCAATCTATGCAACCCATTACACCAAGGAACTTGCCGGATTGGTACTTCGAGATTCAGCTCATTTGCAAATGGATGACGCCAAATACAACGAAGAACCCGGACTTTATAACCTTGATGATGTTGAGAAGACTCTGGAGAAATTTAAGGATTGCGAATTTCGAACTTCAATAAAAATCAATGAGGAATTTAGCGTTACCTTCTATCCGGCTGGTCACATTCTAGGTTCTAGTTTCATCGTCGTCGATGTCGCTGGAAAGAAACTACTCTTTACCGGCGATATGGGTCGCTCCAACCATCCGCTACTTGCAGCTCCAGATTCTGCTCCCATCAACGGCATTGATGCGGTGATATCTGAATCAACATATGGTGATCGAATACACGAGACTCCAGTAGAACTCTTTGCGCATGAGATTAACGCCGCTCTAAAACGAGGCGGCCAAATTTTAATACCGGCTTTTGCCATAGATCGCACCGAAGTCATCTTGATGGCGCTGCGCGAGTTGATTGAGAAGAAAGTCATTCCTACGATCCCTATTTATATCGACTCCCCTATGGCCATTTCAGCGCTTAACTATTATCGAGAGGCTGTCCGAGATAACGTGGTTGGAATTAAGGATGGCGTGAGCCAGCGTTGGGCTAACCAAGATCCCTTCGATGCTGGTGCGCTCTTTCAAGCTTTCACCACCGAAGAATCCAAACGGCTCAATGAGAATGAAGGTCCTTCAATTTTAATTTCTGCAAGCGGAATGGCATCGGGCGGAAGAGTTGTCCACCATCTTGCCTTTATGTTGCCTGAACCTAAAAACACCGTCATCTTGGTGGGATTCCAGGCCTATGGAACTCGCGGTCGCCAACTTCTTGAAGGTGCGACAAGAGTGAAGATTCACGGGGATTGGGTGAACGTTGCTGCGCATATCGCCAATGTTGAGAGTTTCTCTGTCCACGCAGATGGCGATGAATTAGTCGATTGGTTGAAGCCGATTAATAAGCCAAGCCATCTCTACCTCGTCCATGGCGAACCCGAAAGCCAGATGACCTTCAAAACGAGATTAGTCAAAGACCTTGGCTGGGATGTCATCGTTCCCACAAGTGGTGAGAGCTTTACTTTGTAGAAGTTCCCAGCTTTTGTAAGGCTTCCCCATCAACCCTAAATACTGTCCACTCATCCATTGGTACGGCGCCCAGTGATTTATAGAAGTTGATCGCTGGCTCGTTCCAATCCAATACCCACCATTGCAGCCGTGAATATCCGCGTTCGACACAGATTTGCGCCAGGGTTTTCAACAAGTTCATGCCATAGCCCTGGCCACGAAAAGCCGGATTCACATATAAATCCTCGAGATAAATTCCGTGAGTTCCCATCCAAGTTGAATAATTCAGGAACCAGATTGCTATACCAACGATTTTGCTATCTACATCGACCACATGTGCAAAGACTTTCGGATCTGCCCCGAAGAGCGCCTCATGCAAATTCTCAGCTGTGGATTTAACAGCGTCAGGGGCCTTCTCATAAACCGCTAAATCTTTAATGAGCTCCAAAATCGCAGGTACATCGGATGGAGTGGCTGGGCGAATACTCATTATTTGGCCACGCGGTGGACCTTATGGTTTGCCGCTTGAGCGATGGGGCGAACAATTAACGAGTCAATATTTACATGCTCGGGCAGGGTGACACACCAACGCACCGCCTCAGCCACGTCCTCGGCTAATAGTGGAAATTCGATACCTTCATAAACCTTCGATGCCTTGGCTAAATCACCTGCGTTGCGATTGAGGGCAAACTCCTCGGTTTTTACAATTCCTGGGGCTAGTTCGGTAACTCGAATAGGAGTGCCACTTAATTCAAGGCGAAGGGTATTTGCCAAAGAGCGCTCGGCAAATTTTGCCGCAACATAACTCCCGCCGTTTTCGTACGCAGCATGCGCTGCGGTAGATGACATAACAACAATATGTCCATGGCCTTGGGTAATCATCATCGGAGCGATTGCCTTGGTCATTCGAACTGAACCAACGACATTTACCTCATAAGTCTTGGACCAAACTTCAGGATCGGAATCTAGAACGCTTTGGGCGTCGAAGGCTCCCCCAGCATTGTTCACGAGGATTGCTATGTGCTTATCCTTTAAAGAATTGGCAAATGCATCCACTGAACGTTGGTCTGTGACATCCAACTCGGCTATTTCTATACCACTTTGTTCGGTGGCCAACTCTTGAAGGCGATCGATTCGGCGAGCTGCCGCAATCACGGTGTATCCGTTCTCTGCAAGTACCTTGGCTGTGGCTTTTCCAATACCGCTACTCGCACCAGTGACAACTGCATATTTGATCATTGCCAAACCCTATCGCCCGGTAGCGTCTTCCTTGAATTTCTCTCACAAGTAGAGAAAGGTACGGGTATGAGCAGAGCACAACAGGTTGATGCAGATTTCCTCGCCCTACCCCGTCAAGCGGTATGCCAGGCTGGAATAGAGATGGCCCAAAGTCTTGGCGCCTCACATGTTGATATTCGAATCGAACGAGTCCGAACAGGAATTTTGCAGATTCGAGATGTAGCAATAGAAACCCAATCTGATGACACCATTGCAGGCATTGGACTCCGTGTAATAGTTGATGGAGCTTGGGGCTTTGCCTCTTCGCCCATCGTTTCAATTGAGCAAGCTCGACTGTTGGCTCAGCAGGCCGTTGAACTCGCTCGTATCAGCAAGCCACTCTCCACTGAATTTATCGAACTTACTCCAGAACCTACTTATAAGGATCAAATCTGGGTGAGCGCATATGAGATCGATCCATTTTCTATTTCAACGGAGGAGAAGGTTGAGCGCCTGGTTGGTCTTAACGCTCAACTCTTAAAAAGCGAGGTGGTAGATCACGCCGAAGCTTTCACCATGTTTGTCAAAGAGCAGAAGCATTACGCCGATTCATATGGCACCAGCACGACACAACAACGAGTGCGCATGCAATCGGCTATTGAGGCAATAAATATTGCTTCAGATGGTTTTGAATCAATGCGAACCCTCGCCCAGCCTGCGGGCTATGGTTGGGAGTGGATGGGTAACTCCATCTGGAAATGGGATGACGAGATTGCAGAGCTCCCCACTCTCCTTGCTGAGAAGGTAAAGGCGCCGATTGTCGAACCTGGTCGCTATGACTTATTAATACATCCCTCAAATCTTTGGCTGACAATTCATGAATCCATTGGCCATGCCACCGAACTTGATCGCGCGGTCGGCTATGAAGCCAATTATGCGGGAACATCATTTGCAACTCCCGATAAATTAGGAACTCTAAAATACGGCTCTTCCCTGATGAATATCACTGGCGATCGGACCATTGAACATGGCTTGAGCACGATTAGATTTGATGATGAAGGTGTTCAAGCTCAAGAGTGGGATATCGTCAAAGATGGAACTCTCGTTGGATACCAACTTGATCGTCGAATCGCTGCTCGCGTCGGTCAGAACCGAAGCAATGGGTGCGCCTTTGCTGACTCTCCTTCACATATTCCGATTCAACGAATGCCAAACGTCTCGCTGAAGGCAAATCCTCAAGGCCCTGACCTCAATGGACTTATTGAGAGTGTCGATGATGGCATCATGATTAAGGGCGATAACTCTTGGTCAATTGATATGCAGAGATACAACTTCCAATTTACTGGTCAACAATTCCATCGAATTAAGAACGGAAAGATTGTCGGACAATTACGAAATGTTGCCTACCAATCTATAACTACGGACTTCTGGGGTTCCATGAAGGCTGTCGGAAATCAATCCACCTGGGTACTTGGTGGCGCTTTCAATTGTGGCAAGGCTCAGCCAGGTCAAGTAGCGGCCGTAAGTCATGGAGCACCGGCCGCAATCTTTGAACAGGTCAACGTTCTCAACACCGCAGCAGAGGCAGGAAAATAAATGAAACCTCAAGAGATTATTGAACGAATCACAGCAGCTGCTAATTACGAAGACTGCATCGTCATCGTTGAGAGCAAAACTCAAACAAATCTTCGCTGGGCAAGCAGCACGCTGACCACTAATGGGCATATCTCAGAACAGAGCGTGAGCGTCATAGCATTTGTCGCAGTTAACGGCGGCATGGCTACAAGTTCCATCACTTATCCAAACGTTGCGGAAGAAGATTGCGAAAGGATTGCGCGCGAGGTGGGCGAGGCGGCTCGAGCAGCTGCACCCGCCGAAGACTTTGCAGAATTGGTGAAAGATAAGTCCCTTGGTGAATGGAGCGCTGCTCATCACCCAACAACGCCAGAAGTTTTTGCAAAAACGGTCGTAGACCTCGGAGATATGTTTAAGAGATCAATATCAGATAAAATCGAGCTCTTTGGATACGCCGAACATACTCATAAGAGCACCTGGGTTGGCTCCAAGGGCGGATTGCGCCTTCGATACGATCAACCAGATGGCCGGATCGAGATGACCGGAAAATCTCATGATCGTTCGCGCTCCACGTGGGAAGGCGTTGCAACACGCGACTTCTCCAATATAAACATCGCTGAGATTGATCGAGCTATCCGCACTCGATTGGATTGGCAGGCAAATTCTCGTGAGATTCCTGCGGGAAAGTATGAAACGGTTTTTCCGGCCGGCTCAATCGCCGATCTCTTTACCTACATGCTCTGGTCTTCTGCCGGTAAGAGCGCTGCAGAAGGTCGTTCGGTATTTTCCAACAAGAATGGTGGCGCGGCCACAACCCGAATCGGCGAGAAACTCTCCAACCTTCCGATAAATATTTACTCTGATCCTTCCTACCCGGGGCTTGAATCCGCTCCATTTACTATCGCTTCATCGTCAGATGAAGTTCACTCTCTCTTTGATAACGGAATGGGGCTTCACAGATCTGATTGGTTCAAAGATGGCGAACTTTCAGCATTGATGCAGAGTCGAGCATCGGCCCAGCAAACAAATCTGCCCTATGTACCGGCTGGTGAAAACTTCATCGTCGACCTTCCCCACTCATCCGGCACTTTGGAAGATCTCATCAAGAAAGTAGATTCCGGCCTATTGGTGACAACCCTTTGGTATATCCGCATGGTCGACCCGACCTCCTTGCTTCTCACTGGTTTAACTCGTGACGGTGTTTACGAGATTAAGGGTGGCGAAGTTGTAGGCGCAGTCAATAACTTCCGTTGGAATGACTCACCGGTCGAGCTCTTAAAGAGAATTAAGGCAGCCGGTGCGACCCACATCACCCAACCTCGTGAATGGGCGGGCGATGTGGAAAGAGTTGCGGCTCCCCCAATGATCCTTGAAGATTTCAACATGTCCACCATTAGTCAAGCTAATTAAGGATTCTCAGGAAACTGGCTTAGAGTTCTGCCCTATGGCCAGCGTTCCAAATCTTGTAATTATTCCGACCTACAACGAGGCCGGAAATATCCTGCGCCAACTCGCTGAACTCAAGGCTATGCGTGAACATCTTGCCTCAGACCACCTCTTTGATATTTTGGTGGTCGACGATGGCAGTCCCGATGGAACGGCAGAGTTAGTGACTAAACTCGATGTGCCGTGGATTTATGTTGAACTCCGCCGAGAAAAAAACGGCTTAGGTAACGCATATAAGCATGGCTTTGCCCGGGCCAAAGCGCGCGGATACAAATATGTCATTGAAATGGATGCTGATGGAAGTCATCAAACTAAGGATCTCTATAAGTTATTGGAAGCACCAGCTCGCAATGATCTTGTTATCGGCAGCAGATGGATTCCTCATGGCGAGGTAGAAAATTGGCCAATTCACCGTCGACTTCTATCCCAATTCGGTAATGTCTATGCCTCAATTGCTCTCGGATTTAAGATTAAGGATTCCACCAGCGGCTTCAGACGTATCTCCATAGCGGCGCTCGACGAGATTGATATGTCGAGCATCAACGCTAAGGGTTATGGTTTTCAAATTGAGATGGCCTATCGAATTTCAAAAACGGGTCGAAAAATATCTGAAGTCCCTATTACCTTTATCGAACGCATTGAAGGTAAATCAAAAATGAGCCTTGCCATTGTTATTGAAGCTCTCTTGCTCATAGCCGAGCTTGGCATACAGCGTCTCTTCTGATGGACCGCATCAGCTTCCTGGTTAAGACTCCTTTACGCAAGGCACTCATCGGCTATCTTGCGATCCGCTCCTTCGTCTTTACCGTCTTCTTCTTCTCGGCTTATGTGGCCCATAAATCTCCGCACGCCATCTTGCTCCG
>CAILWW010000104.1 GCA_903838035.1 uncultured Actinomycetes bacterium
CCATCGAAGTAGTTGTAGATCGCTTGACTGTGAAATCAGAGTCGAAATCACGAATCACCGATTCGGTAGAGACCGCGCTGCGGCTGGCAAATGGCCTCGTCATTCTCAATTTCGTCGATACTCCAGAAGGAGATCCGGAAAAGGAGAAGACCTACAGCGAACATATGGCTTGTCACGACTGTGGCCTCTCTTTTGAAGAGCTGGAACCACGTTCCTTCTCCTTTAACTCGCCATTCGGAGCCTGCCCAGAGTGCACAGGTATTGGTACCAAGCTAGAAGTCGATGAAGAGTTGGTTATTCCCGATGATTCATTGAGTATTTATGAAGGAGCGATTGCTCCTTGGGCCGGCGGTCAATCGTCCGAATATTTCCATCGCCTGATTGAGGGGCTTGCTGCCGATATGAAATTCTCCATGGAAAAGCCATGGAAATCTCTGCCAGCAAAAGTAAAAGCGGCCTTGCTCCACGGATATGACTTTGAAGTACATGTGAAATATAAGAATCGTTATGGTCGAGCAAGAAATTACTCCACCGGCTTTGAAGGCGTGGTCTCCTTTGTCCAGCGACGACATTCCGAGACCGATAGCGACTTCAGTAGAGATAAATATGAAGCGTATATGCGTGAAACTCCCTGCCCGGTATGTAAAGGAACTCGACTAAAGCCAGAAGTTCTCTCCGTTACATTGGGAGAGAAGAACATCGCCGAGATTTGCCAACTCTCACTAGCTGAATGCGCAGTTTTCTTAAAGAAACTTTCGCTCTCTGCGCGCGAGAAACAAATTGCAGAGCGAGTGCTAAAAGAGGTACATGCCAGGCTTGGATTCCTGCTCGATGTAGGTTTGATCTACCTCTCCTTGGACCGCCCCGCAGCAACCCTTTCTGGCGGCGAGGCGCAACGGATTCGCCTAGCAACACAAATTGGATCTGGTCTAGTGGGTGTTCTTTATGTACTCGATGAGCCAAGTATCGGATTGCATCAACGCGATAATCGTCGTCTGATTGAAACCCTGACCCGACTTCGCGACCTCGGAAATACCTTGATTGTGGTCGAGCATGATGAAGACACTATCCGTACCGCTGATTGGATCGTAGATATTGGCCCAGGCGCTGGTGAGCATGGCGGCAAGGTGGTCTCCTCTGGCGATTACCAGGCTTTGATAACAGCGAAAGAATCTATAACTGGTGCTTACTTAGCCGGTCGGAGCAAAATTGAAGTTCCCAAAGAGCGTAGGCCTCAGATAAAAGGTAAGTCACTTACGGTAAAGGCAGCGCGGGAAAACAATCTACAAAATATTGATGTCAGCTTCCCGCTGGCAAACTTTGTGGCAGTAACCGGTGTCTCCGGCTCCGGAAAATCCACTTTGGTAAATGACATTCTCTATTCAGTTCTCGCCAATAAGCTCAATGGCGCACGTATCGTTCCGGGACGTCATCGATCAATTTCTGGTCTAGAACATCTCGACAAAGTGGTCCATGTAGATCAATCTCCAATCGGTCGCACACCTCGCTCTAACCCAGCGACCTATACCGGCGTCTTTGACAAAGTTCGTGCGCTCTTCGCCGAGACCGCGGAAGCTAAAATTCGGGGCTATCAACAAGGACGCTTCTCTTTCAACGTCAAAGGTGGACGCTGTGAAAATTGTGCTGGCGATGGCACGATCACGATTGAGATGAACTTCCTTCCGGATGTATATGTTCCTTGCGAGGTCTGTCATGGCGCGCGATACAACCGCGAGACGCTAGAAGTTCATTACAAAGGTCGCACAATTGCCCAAGTTCTGGATATGCCCATTTCGGAGGCGCTGGAATTCTTTGAGTCGGTACCAGCTATTGCCCGATATCTAAAGACGCTAGATGAGGTTGGACTCGGTTATGTCAGACTCGGTCAGAGCGCGCCTACGCTTTCCGGGGGAGAGGCGCAACGTGTCAAACTCGCCACTGAATTGCAGCGTCGCTCAACCGGTCGAACCATTTATGTATTGGACGAGCCCACCACAGGTCTTCACTTTGAGGATGTCCGAAAACTTCTCGGCGTTCTTAATCGCTTGGTTGATACTGGCAACACCGTCATCGTGATTGAACATAATCTGGATGTTATTAAATCTGCTGACTGGATTATCGATATGGGTCCAGAAGGTGGCTCTGGCGGTGGATTGGTGATTGCAGAAGGTACCCCCGAGGCTATCGCTAAGAACAAGGCGAGCTTCACCGGCACATTCTTGGCAGAGACGCTCAAGTCTAAGTAGCTGATTATGAGCGATCCGCAGAGCTATCGCCCAGCGAATATACCTACCAACCCGGGGGTATATCGCTTCTACGATGCTAAAGATCGAGTTATCTATGTTGGTAAAGCCAAAAATCTTAAAAATCGGCTCAACTCATATTTTCAAAGCAACTTGCTTGAAAAAACTTATCGTATGGTCCACACGGCAGTTCGTGTGGATTGGACGATTGTTGCTACTGAAGTTGAAGCGCTGCAATTGGAATTTACCTGGATCAAGTCAGAAAATCCACAGTTCAATATCCAATTTAAGGACGATAAGTCCTATCCATATCTAGCAGTGAGCCTAAAGGATAAATTTCCCAAGCTTTATATTTCACGAGCGAAGAAGATTCCTGGCGTTAAATATTTTGGCCCCTTTGCTCATGCTTGGGCGCTACGTAGCACCTTTGATGTACTTCAGAAGATCTATCCCATCCGCAGCTGTTCCGATTCTAATTTTCAGAGAGCCCAGAAGACCAAGCGCCAATGTTTACTCGGAGATATTGGTAAATGCGCTGCACCTTGCGTGGGCTGGATAACACAAGAAGATCATCAGCAATTAGCAAAGAAACTTGTTAAATTCCTGGATGCCAATCCTGATGACATTGCCACACAGCTGGAGCGCGATATGCAACAGGCTTCTGAGGCACAGGAGTTTGAGAAGGCAGCCAAGATCCGCGACCAACTTCACGCTCTTAAGAGATCGGCGGAAACTGCTGGAACGATGCTCAGTCAAAATTTGAGCGCAGATCTCATCGCGGTTCATGAAGAGATAACTCATGCAGGTATCACACTATTTACCGTGCGCCATGGACGCGTTATTGGCTCACGTTCTTGGGTGATGGATCGGACCGATGTGCTCGAGGATGAAAGCATGATTGAGGCTGCACTTCTTAAGGTGTACGCCGAGACCGATCCCGCCTCAGAGATTTTGGTGCAAAATCGTCCGGAGAACGCCGGGGCGTTAGAGGAGTGGTTGGCTCAAAAGTCAGGCCATAAAGTCTCGATTATTCAACCGCAGCGAGGCGAAAAGTTCGAAGTACTTGCGACCGTCAAACTCAATGCTCATCAGGCGCTCATTCAATATTTAAGTAAGAGAGCTAATGATGCGGCAGTAAGCGGTAAAGCTTTAGAAGAGATAGCAAGCGCTCTTGATCTATCGGAAGTACCTTTGCGAATAGAGTGTTTTGATATCTCCAATATTCAAGGGACTTCAATGGTTGCCTCAATGGTTGTCTTTGAAGATGGGCAGCCGAAGAAGAGTGACTACCGGCGCTTTGCCATCGATGACAACGCTGGCTTTGATGACACCAGAGCCATGCATCATGTGCTCACTCGTCGATTAAAACGATACCTGGCCGAGCGAGATATCAGCGCCGAAGAGATTAATGAACTCGGCGGGGTCAAGCCGAAATTTGCATATCCGCCACAGCTCATAGTTGTCGATGGCGGCGCACCTCAAGTGGCAGCAGCCGCGAGAGCGCTTGCCGAACTTGGGATATCCGATATTGCGCTATGTGGATTAGCTAAACGATTGGAAGAAGTCTGGTTGCCAGATAGTAAAGAGCCCGTTATTTTTCCTCGTCATAGCGAGGGCCTCTATCTTCTGCAGCGAATTCGCGACGAGGCTCACCGCTTTGCCATCACCTTTCACCGAAGTAAACGATCGAAGATAATGCTTGAATCCCTGCTCGATGAGATACCGACATTGGGAGAGGCTCGTCGCAAAGCCATTCTCGAAACCTTCGGATCAGTAGCAGCGCTTCGAAAAGCCTCGGTCGAGCAGATCGCAACCGTGCCCGGCATCGGCGAGAAGATTGCCGCCCAGATTCATCAAGCTTTGAACAATAAAGAGATTTCTGAAGTAGTAATAAATACGCAAACTGGAGAAATCACTACTCCTCATTGAGTATCTTTAAGCTCTGGAGGTAAGGCCATGGCAGAGAATGAAGTAGTAGTTATTACTGGAATGAGCGGCGCCGGTCGTTCTACCGTGGCCCATGCCATGGAGGATCTCGGTTGGTACGTAGTCGATAATCTTCCGCCCTCACTCTTGGCCAATCTCTGTGAGATGGCGTCAAAGACCGCAACCTCGATTGCAGTGGTGATTGATGTGCGGGGTCGACAATTCTTTGATGACCTCAGCCGAGCTTTGGCAGAGCTGGCCGAAAATTCCATTCCGCATCGAGTTCTCTTCGTCGATGCAGCCGATGATGTTCTGGTTCGCCGATTCGAATCCACCAGAAGGCCTCATCCACTTCAAGGTTCTGGTCGCATAGTCGACGGAATAAGTAAAGAACGAGATCGCCTGCAGGAAGTCCGTTCGGTCGCAGATATTGTGCTTGATTCATCTTCGCTTAACATTCACCAGCTCGAGAAGAAGGTTTCGGATTTATTCGAGAACGGCGATGGAGCGGACCTGCGCGTTAATATCTTGAGCTTTGGCTATAAATATGGAATTCCGGTTGATGCGGATTTAGTAACCGATTGCAGGTTTATCGCAAATCCACATTGGATTGCCGAGCTCCGCCCCCTTACTGGGTTGGATCAACCGGTAAAGGAAGCGGTCTTGGATACTCCCAATGTTCAAGAATTTCTCGACCGGTATATTCTGCTCTTTAATACGATGGCAGCCGGTTTTATCCAAGAAGGTCGCAAGTACCTCACTCTCGCCATTGGTTGTACTGGTGGCAAACATCGAAGCGTTGCCGTTGCACATGAGCTGGCACGTCGCCTCAACGGAATTACTCATAGCTCCGGAAAGAAGATCTCGGCCCAGGTCATTGATCGAGATTTGGGTCGCGAACTATAAATGAACCTTCCAAATAATCGAAAGGTTCGCGTGGTTGCACTCGGGGGAGGCCATGGACTTGCGGCAACTTTGACCTCGCTTCGGAGAGTGACCGATGAAATCACCGCGATTGTTACCGTCGCCGACAACGGTGGTTCAAGTGGTCGACTTCGCGAAGAATTTAATCAACTTCCACCTGGTGATTTACGAATGGCGCTTGCCGCGCTCTGTGCCGATGATGAGTGGGGGCGTGGTTGGGCTGAGATCATTCAGCATAGATTTACCAGCAGCGGTGAACTCAATGGTCATGCGCTGGGCAACTTATTGCTCACTGCGCTCTGGGATTTAGATGGTGATTTCGTCGCGGGGTTGGATCAGGTAGGAAAGTTATTGAAGGTAGTAGGTCGGGTTCTGCCGATGGCAATTGAACCGACTGATATTGAAGGAACATTTCACTTTAACGAGGGGCTTAAAACTGTGCGGGGTCAAGTACAGGTTGCAACCGCCAAAGGAACTCTAGAGTCGCTTCGATTGATCCCGGAGAATCCAAAAATCTCCGTCCAAGCACGTCAAGCGATTGCTGATGCGGAGTGGATAACGATGGGGCCCGGATCGTGGTTCTCTAGCGTTATGCCACATTTTCTCTCTCGAGAACAGGCTGAGTGTGTGAGCGCCTCCACAGCAAAGAAGATAATGATCTTCAATCTCGCTGAACCTAATACTGCAGGAGAGTTTGCCGGAAATAGCCCAGAGGAACATCTCAATCTGGTTCTCTCTCATCAACCTTACTTAGAGTTGGACTATGCAATTGCCGATCCCTCCATTATCGCTTCCTCCGCAAAATTGCAGGCAATGGTGGCCAAATGTGGCGGAGAACTCGTGATATCCGACGTTGCTCAGGCAAAAAACCCACTTCACCATGATCCCGAGAAATTATCTTCACTTTTCGCACACATTTTTGGTTGAACCCTGATTAGATACCGCCATGGCCATGACAGCATCAGTGAAGGACGAGCTCAGTCGTCTCTCCGTCACCAAGCCCTGCTGCCGAAAGGCCGAGGTTTCATCCCTGCTTAGATTTGCCGGAGGACTTCATATAGCAGCTGGCAAGATCGTGATTGAGGTAGAACTTGATACTGCGCAATCAGCTCGCAGGCTTCGTAAAGATATCTCCGAAGTTTATGGACACGATTCCGAACTAGCCGTTCTCTCCCCGTCCGGACTTCGAAAAGGAAGTCGGTATGTAGTTCGAGTGACTTCAGATGGAGATGCGCTAGCAAGACAGACCGGATTAATCGATGCCAATAACCGGCCAGTTCGCGGATTGCCACCACAAGTTGTTTCGGCCGGCATCTGCGATGCCGAGGCTGCATGGCGTGGCGCTTTCTTGGCACATGGTTCACTTACCGAGCCAGGTCGCTCATCTGCACTTGAAATTACTTGTCCGGGTCCGGAAGCGGCACTCGCACTGGTCGGAGCTGCCCGTCGGTTGGGAATTACAGCAAAGGCGCGAGAAGTTCGAAGCGTCGATCGAGTTGTATTACGCGATGGTGATGCAATTGGTGCTCTGCTGACTCGCTTAGGAGCGCACGAGAGCGTCCTGGCTTGGGAAGAGCGACGAATGCGCCGGGAAGTTCGGGCAACTGCCAATCGCCTTGCCAATTTCGATGACGCAAATTTACGGAGATCTGCACGTGCCGCCGTTGCTGCATCTGCACGCGTCGCGCGTGCCATGGAAATTCTTGGAGCGGAAATTCCTGACCATCTCAAAGAGGCAGGAGAGCTTCGGATAAATCATGGACAGGCGAGTTTGGAAGAGCTTGGCTCTTTGGCCGTACCGCCGATGACGAAGGATGCAATTGCCGGTCGAATCCGCCGACTTCTCGCAATGGCCGATAAACGGGCTCACGATTTAGGAATTCCAGATACCGAGGCAGGCTTAAGCCCAGATCTGCTCGCATAACGGTATGAGTTACCCTCGAAAAAAGGTGCAAGTGATAGGGTTGGCTCCATCACAACGACGTGGCTTTTAGCCCCCGCTTCCCGCTAAATACTTAAAAACCAGGGAAGAATCAAACATTTGAAGGCAGGTTTACCGTGGTACGTGTTGGAATTAATGGATTTGGACGAATTGGTCGTAACTTCTTCCGCGCAGTGATCGCATCAGGCGCAGATGTAGAAATCGTTGGCGTCAACGACCTCACAGATATTGCCACCTTGGCTCACCTCTTGAAGTATGACTCAATTCTCGGTCGCCTAGGACTCCCAGTAACTCACTCTGAAAACTCAATCACCGTCGGCGGAAAGACATTTCGCGTCTTTGCGGAGAAGGATCCAGCAAACTTGCCATGGGGTGAAGTGAAGGCAGATATCGTTATTGAATCAACCGGCTTCTTTACCAAGGCAGCCGATGCTAAGAAGCATCTTGCGGGTGGAGCCAAGAAGGTAATTATTTCCGCACCAGCGACCGATGAAGATATCACCATCGTCATGGGTGTGAATCACGAGAATTACGATTCCTCCAAGCACCATGTAATTTCCAATGCATCCTGCACCACCAACTGCCTCGCGCCAATGGCAAAGGTTTTGGATGAAGAATTTGGAATCGTTCGTGGATTGATGACTACCGTTCACGCATACACCAACGATCAGGCACTTCTCGATCAGCCACATAAAGATCTCCGTCGCGCCCGCGCCGCTGCGCTCTCTATCGTTCCAAGCTCAACCGGAGCGGCAAAGGCAATCTCACTTGTACTTCCAAACCTCAAGGGCAAGCTCGATGGATTTGCAATGCGCGTACCGGTCCCAACCGGCTCAGCCACCGACCTCACCGTCGAACTTGCAAAGGAAGCCACCGCAGCAGAGGTAAATGCAGCAATCAAGAAGGCGGCCGAAGGTTCACTCAAGGGATACCTCTCCTACACTGATGACCCAATCGTCTCTGCCGATATCGTGACCGATCCAAGTTCATGTGTCTTTGATTCTGGACTCACAAAGGCAATCGGTACCACCGTCAAGGTTGTTGGCTGGTATGACAATGAGTGGGGCTACTCCAATCGCTTGGTCGACCTCGTTGGCCTTGTTGGTTCAAAGCTCTAATTACTAGAACTGGCTATTACATGAATATTGCTTCAGTAGAAGATATCGATGTCCGGGGCAAGCGCGTCCTACTTCGCTGCGATCTCAACGTTCCGCTCAAGGATGGTGTGATTACAGATGATGGTCGAATTCGCGCATCTCTCCCCACCATCAAATATCTAATCGCTCAAGGCGCGCGCGTGGTTATCACCGCTCACCTTGGTCGTCCAAAAGGTGAACGCAAGCCCGAACTCTCACTCGCTCCGGTTGCAGAGCGACTCAGCGAATTGCTCGAGATTAAGGTTGCCTTTTCATCGGAGATAGTAGGTGCGGGTGCTGCGGTCGCAGCCCTCGGTGCCGGGGATCTTCTTCTACTGGAGAATATTCGTTACGAAGCTGCTGAGACCAGCAAAGATGAAACAGAGCGCGCAGTTCTTGCGAAAGAGCTCGCCAGCTACGCTGATGTCTTCATAAGTGATGGATTTGGCGCCGTTCACCGTAAACATGCCTCGGTTTACGATGTTGCAAAACTTCTTCCTCATGCAGCGGGATATTTAGTTGCAGCTGAAATCGAAGTCTTAAAAAAACTCACCCAAAATCCAGAGCGACCATATGGAGTTGTACTGGGTGGAGCAAAAGTCTCAGACAAGATTGGCGTTATCTCCAACCTGCTCGACCAAGTAAATCTCCTTGCCATCGGTGGGGGAATGCTCTTCACATTTCTGGCTGCCCAAGGCAAAGAGATTGGTAAATCACTCGTTGAAACTGAATCTATTCCTACTGTTCTCGAACTACTAGATCGAGCCGAGAAGCTAGGCGTACAAATTTTGCTACCAACCGATATCGTCGTGGCACCAGAATTTTCTGCCGGCGCCACTCCAACAACAGTAAGCGCCGATGCGATTCCATCAGATCAGATGGGCTTAGATATCGGCCCCGAGACGGCCGCCGCTTTTGCAGCTGCCATCGAAGGATGCAAGACGGTTTTTTGGAACGGTCCTATGGGAGTCTTTGAATTTCCGAACTTCGCAAATGGCACGAAGGTAGTTGCGGCAGCGCTCACCAAAGTTTCTGGAATTTCAGTTGTGGGTGGTGGCGATTCTGCTGCTGCAGTTCGCAAACTCGGTTTTGCAGATTCTGAGTTTGGATATATCTCAACCGGTGGCGGCGCCTCGCTCGAGTACCTAGAGGGCAAAGAGCTACCTGGCATAACCGCACTTTCATAGCCGTCAATAGATCCACTGAATAGGGAGTAGTAATGCGCAAGCCGCTTATCGCAGGAAACTGGAAGATGAACCTCAACCACTTAGAGGCGATTGCTGTTACTCAGAAACTCTCATATTCACTCGATGATAAGGATTACGACGCGGTGGATGTACTTGTCATCCCACCATTCACCGATATTCGCTCGGTGCAGACGCTGATTGATGGTGACCGTCTTCGTCTGGTTTATGGTGCACAAGATCTATCGCCAGAGGTAAGTGGCGCATTCACTGGGGATATCTCCGGCTCAATGTTGCACAAACTCGGTTGCTCATACGTATTGATTGGCCACTCCGAACGTCGCGCCATTCATGGCGAAGGCGACGAGCTATTGAATAAGAAGGTTAAGGCCGCCTTGACTAATGAGATCTCACCAATTTTATGTATTGGCGAGGAGCTTGCTATTCGTGAGGCTGGCACTCATGTTGATCATGTCCTGACCCAACTCCGCAATGCACTTAAAGGTTTTCATAAGCCAGATCTGAAGAAGATTGTTTTCGCTTACGAACCAGTCTGGGCAATCGGAACCGGAAAGACTGCCACCCCAGAAGATGCACAAGAGGTGTGTGCGGCAATTCGTACAGAGCTTGCCAAGATTGGCTCTGATGAAATTGCGGAGGCGGCGCGCATTCTCTACGGAGGTTCGGTGAAATCGGCGAATATAGTTGAGATTATGAAGCAGGCGGATGTGGATGGCGTTCTGGTTGGAGGAGCCAGCTTGGATCCCGAAGAATTTGCTCGAATCGCTAAGTTCCACCGCGTAGCCACCGCTTAACCGTCTCAGTCAGCGGCAAAAGAGGGTATCCTTACCCCGTTCGGCTGTCCGTTTATTTGCTCTAGGAGAATCTTGTGATTTTTACGCTCTCACTGTTATTGATCATCACCAGCGTTTTGATGATCCTTCTCGTCCTTCTTCATAAGGGCAAGGGCAGCGGACTTTCAGATCTCTTTGGCGGCGGCATCTCCTCGAACTACGGCGGCTCCTCGGTAGTTGAGCGCAACCTTGATCGCATCACTATCGTTGTAGGCGGCCTCTGGTTTGCCAGCGTGATTGCGCTCGGCTTGCTCCTCAAGAGCGCCTAATTTAGCTTTAAGGAATTTCACGCACGCAAACTTTGTTGATTAGTCAGATATCTAGGTAATAAGGAGTTCATATGGGTAGCGCAATTCGCGGTAGTCGGGTCGGCGCGGGTCCTATGGGCGAGGCAGAGCGTGGCGAAGCCATTGCTCGCTTCCGGGTCTCGTACTGGTGTGCCAATGGACATGAGACTTCGCCTTCATTTGCTAATGATGGAACGGTCGCCATTCCGGAGGAGTGGGATTGCCCTCGCTGCGGTTATCCAGCCGGACTTAATAAAGATAAGCCACCTATGCCCACTAAGAATGAGCCATATAAGACTCACCTGGCCTATGTAAAAGAGCGCCGTACCGAAGCTGAAGCTGAAAAAATCTTGGCAGATGCACTGGCCGCGCTTCGTGGCGAGGATTAATTAGCTTTTAAAAGCTTCAAGCAGTTGAAGTATGCCGCGCCTGCGATCCTTCAGGTGGAATCTAATGACTGGCAACTTTCGGGCGGTGAGTGCTTGCCCATCCCCAAGAGCTTGGGCCGTAATTAGAGTGGCAAAACTGAAGTTCTTTCCCGGAATCTGCAGATCGATATTTTCATCGCTGGTGATTTGAATAAATGCACCATTGAGTTGCCCGCCCTTATGGAACTGTCCAGTGGAGTGTAGAAACCGCGGGCCCCAGCCAAAGGTAGTCGGCTTTGAAGTTGCTTGCGCAATATGAGCGCGCAGTTGAGTTATTGCTTCATCAGATTCACGGTTGAGATAAGCCATGATCGCGAAGTAGTAATTTTCTTGTACCAAGAAGTTTCTAGCAATCTCTTTGAGCGAATTACCGGTTACTGCTCCAAAGACCTCAACGTCACCCTCGACAAAGTTAGGTTCGGATTTAGGTGGCACGCCATCGGACCACTCTGAGAGGAGGGCGGAGGTACGTTCTTTGGCTTCCGTTACATTTGGTTGATTGAATGGGTCAATCCCGATCGCGCGACTTAGCAGAGCTGTTACTAACTCCCAAAAAATAAACTGTTCTCCGAGGCTGCCCTCAACAATTAAATCCGCACTTGCGCCAGCAAATGCAATGGTAAAGATCTTGCCACCAACTGGGGAGTGGGCACCTTCGATTACAACCGGGATGCGACCTTTCTCATCTTTTCCGGTCGACTCGGCGACTAGTTGTTCAATCCAATCCGATAACCCTGGAACCGTTGATTCGGCATCATAAAAGGCAATGGCTTGCTCTGTTAATTCATAGAGCAAAGTGGCCACAGCGACGGGAGCGGCCAGCTCCTGCAGAACCCCGGCGGCATCGTCGAGCAATACTGAAACATCAATTCCCATGAGCGCCGCCGGAACAAGTCCAAATGCAGTCAGCGCGCTATAGCGACCGCCAACGTTTGGGTTTGCATTAACTACTTTTAAACCAGCGGCTCTAGCTTCAATATCAAGCGGGGAATTAGGATCGGTAACAATGACCATATGGTCGCGAATATCTAGTCCAGCTTCAGTTATAAGTTTTTCAAATAGCGCACGCTGAGAAGCGGTTTCAATCGTCGAGCCTGATTTGGAACCCACAAGAATCGCGGTCTTTGCGAAGTTGGCGGGTATGGCTGCCTTAATTTGTTCTGGGTCAGTTGAGTCGAGAACTGTGAGTTTCTTTCCAAAACATTTAGCTAGGACCTCGGGTGCCAGCGAGGAGCCGCCCATTCCCGCCAAAATGATATTAGTGAGGTTTTTGCTTCGCGCCCATGCCGAGAGGGCATCTAATTCCGGGAGTAAGTCACGAGAACTCTCAGGGAGGCCAACCCAATCTAAACGAATTGCTGCCTCAGCTCTGGCGGCTTCACCCCAGAGAGTGGAATCTTTTTCGAGCAGCTTTGGGGCGCAAGCCGAAAGGTCCAAATAGGTAGCAGAACTTTGGTTGAGCGCAGTGAGCGCTGGTCCGGAGAGCTTGATACTCATTTTGCTGCCGCGGCAATATTGGCTAAGAGCTCCTGCCAAGCGCCAATAAATTTTTTGACGCCATCACTCTCTAGATGTGATGTGACTGCAGCCAGATCAATTCCAGCCTCTTCCAGCGCCGAAATCGTAGCTTTAGAGCTTTCGATCTGTGAAGTGACGGTGTCGCCTCGCATAACTCCATGAGCACGGAGTTCGTTGAGCGTGCCTTCTGGCATTGTGTTGACGCAATTTGCCGCAACTAATTCGACGACATAGCGAGTTGTGTCATAGGCCTTGTCTTTAACACCGGTTGAGGCCCACAAAGGTCGCTGCATATTTCCGCCACGTTTAATAAGTTCTTGCACTCGAGTGGAGTGTAAAACTTTGAGATAGGCCTCGTAAGCCAGATGCGCATTTGCAATAGCCGCAGCACCGCGAAGTGGGGAACCCGGTTGAATACCATCCAATTGTTTATCAATTTCGGCGTCGATTCGACTGATAAAGAAGGATGCAACGGAGTGAATCTCGGAGATTGATAGGCCATTGCCGATTCTGCGCTCAAGTCCGCGCAAATAGGAATCCATTACGGCCCGATAGCGCTCGACGCTAAAAATAAGTGTGACGTTAACGCTGATACCTCGAGCGGTGAGCTCTTCAATTGCGGGGAGCCCTTCCAAAGTAGCTGGCACCTTAATCAATAAATTTGGTCGGTTAACTAAAGCATGCAATGCCAATCCGCTGGCAATCGTTCCTTCGGTATTAGTTGCCAAAGCAGGTTCAACTTCAATGGATACTCGACCGTCAACGCCTAAAGTTGCCTCAAAAGTCGGGGCGAAAAGATCGCAGGCAGCTCGTACATCATCGGTCGTGAGGACGTTGACAATCTCGTTTACGCTTGCGCCAGCTGATGCAAGTCGCTTGATATCTGCAAGATATTTATCTGAACCACTGATGGCGGCAGAGAAAATACTAGGATTAGTGGTCACACCGACGACGTTGGAATTGGAGATTAGCTCGGCCAGCGAACCGCTCTCTAGTCGCTCGCGCGATAAGTCATCGAGCCAAATGGATACGCCAGCATCTGATAAATCTTGTAGTGAACTCATATTAGTTTCCCTTAGCTTTGGCGATGGATTTCTTGGCGGCACTTGCTACATTCTCGGGGGTGAAACCAAATTCTTTAAAAAGGTGTCCGGCACTCGCTGATGCCCCAAAGTGATCGAGGGCAATAATCTCTCCGGCATCACCAACCCATTCGCGCCAACCAGCGGAAACTCCCGCTTCAACGGAGACTCGAGCCTTAATGCTGGATGGCAGCACCGATTCTTGATATGCGGAATCTTCTTGGGCGAACCACTCCAAACATGGAGCGCTAATTACTCGCGCAAATACTCCATCCTTGGCCAGAAGTTCTGCAGCTGCAACCGCAACGCTGACTTCGGATCCGGTAGCGATAAGTAAGACATCCGGCGTAGCAGGTGTATCGCAGAGAATGTAAGCACCGCGTCGCACGCCTTCGGCTGAACCACAAACGGTACGGTCATAGACCGGCAGATTTTGGCGGGAGAGGGCGAATCCGACTGGCTTACTCCGACGAATTACTTCACTCCATGCAATCGTTGTCTCATTGGCATCGGCAGGTCTAATCATCGCAAAGTTCGGGATGAGTCGAAGTGAGGCAATGTGTTCAATTGGTTGGTGGGTAGGACCATCTTCACCAAGACCGATGGAGTCGTGGGTCCAGACGAAGCTGACCGGAATATCCATAAGTGCTGCAAGTCGAACCGCACCTCGCATGTAATCACTAAATACTAGGAAGGTTCCGCCAAAAGGCTTGGAGAGACCATGCAGCGCGATGCCATTGAGAATTGCGCCCATCGCGTGTTCGCGAATTCCAAAGTGCACGAGGCGGCCAAATGGATCCACATTCTTCATCTGGCTTGTGCTTGGTAAGAACGATGGTGAACCTTCGATCGTGGTGTTGTTGCTCTCGGCTAAGTCAGCAGAGCCACCCCAAAATTCAGGAAGCGCCTCGGCAATAGCGTTGATGACTTTGCCTGATGCAGCCCGGGTTGCAATATCTTTCCCGGCTTCGAAAACCGGAAGCTGTGCATCCCAATCCTTCGGAAGCTCCCGGTTCCTAAGGCGCTCGAGCAAGGCTGCTTTATCTGGATTAGCGCTCTTCCATGTTTCAAAATCCTTATCCCACGCAGCTGATAATTCGGCACCACGATTCATAACGTTCCTTGCGTGGGCGAGAATTTCGGCTGGAACTTGGAAGGAAAGTTCTGGATCTAAGCCGAGTGCAATTTTGGTGGCTGCAACTTCATCTGCGCCAAGCGCGGAGCCGTGAGATTTAGAGGTTCCTTGCGCGTGTGGGGCAGGCCAGGCGATAACTGTATGAAGTCGTATGAGTGTTGGCTTCGTGCTCTCTTTCTCGGCTGCGCTCATGGCGTCTTCTAGTGCAATGCGATCTACGTTGCCATCTTTGAGCGCTGGTACCTCAATTACGTTCCATCCATAAGCGCGGTATCTAGCTGCTACATCTTCAGTGAACGATACGTGAGTATCTCCTTCGATCGAGATGCGGTTATCGTCATAAATGACTTTTAGATTCCCTAGCCCTTGTGTGCCTGCAAGTGATGATGCTTCGGCGCTGACGCCTTCTTGCAAATCTCCATCTGAGCAGATCGCCCAGATGTTGTGATCAAAGAGTGTGGTCGTAGATTTAGGATCGAAGAGCCCCTTCTCAAATCGAGCGGCCATCGCCATGCCGACGGCGCTAGATATGCCAGAGCCCAACGGTCCGGTTGTTATCTCGACGCCATTGGTGTGACCGAACTCTGGATGACCCGGAGTAAGTGATCCTGCTGTGCGGAACTCCTGTAAATCTTTTAGTTCCAGGCCATAGCCGGAGAGAAAGAGTTGAATGTAGAGCGTTAAAGATGAATGTCCGCAAGAGAGAACAAAGCGGTCGCGGCCAAGCCAATCAGAACGTTTTGGGTCATGCTTTAAGAATCTTTGGAAAAGTGTGTAGGCAACCGGAGCAAGTGACATCGCAGTTCCCGGGTGACCATTTCCCACCTTTTGTACGGCATCAGCTGCTAATGCGCGAGCAATAGCGACAGCCTTATCATCTAGTTCGGTCCAGGAATTATTCGTGATTGTCATTTCGATATCGCTCTCTCTATTTTCTAGTTTTGTTAATTCTGTAGATTACTGTTCCTTTTAAGTGAAGATTCCACACTGCGATCCAAACTAAAGTCGATCCCAGCATGTGGAGGCCAACGATAATTTCCGGAAGTTTTGTGAAGTACTGGATATAACCAATCGCTCCTTGACCAAGTGAAATCGCAAAAAAGATTGTGGTCGCGGGTGCGAATATTTCCTTAGCTGCCTTTGACTCCGAGACCTTCACCACGAGAATCAATCCGAGGGTGAGCGCGAGCAGTGCGATTACTAAATCGGCATGCAACCAGGAAATTGATTTTGGATTAAATGGAAAACGCTTGGCTTGGGCATCACCTGCATGTGGGCCGCTACCTGTAACGATTGTGCCGACGGTGATAACCAGAAAGGTGAGCGAGATGATTGCCGCACTTAGTTTGCGCGTAATCGGTGCAAGGTTTGTTGACGGTACTTGAAGTACGAGCTGTCGCAATGAAAGTGCACCAGCAATTAGGCCGATACTTAAAATGAAGTGGCCAGCTACCGGAATTGGATTGAGTTTTGTAAGAACAGTTATGCCACCCAAGATTCCTTGCGCAAAAATTCCAAGGAATTGAATAATGGACAAAACTCGAACCTTCTTACGCATACCTACTTCTAGGCTCCAGCGAAAAGCACCAATTAGCGCAAAGAGCGCCGCCAGGATCAAAGCAAAGGTCAATAGGCGATTACTAAATTCAATCCAAGAGTGGAGCGCGCCTTGAACTTGGCGCTTCACCGGAACCAGCGAGCCCTTTGTGCATTCTGGCCAAGTTGGGCAACCTAGCCCAGAGCCAGTCAGGCGAACCGCTCCTCCCGTTACAACGATTCCTGCTTGCAGTACGAGCAAAGCGGTCAAGATAGGCTTTTTAAGGTTCACCACGTAAGCCTATCGAGCGCGGGGAGGTACGCCTGGTTGGGTGAAATCACACTCCCATAGGTGGCGCTTCCCTCTGAATTACGCAACACTAGTGTTGTGAAAAAGAATCTGCCCGATCGCACCCGAGATCAGGTCGCCAAAGCCATTTTGGAGGGCGGCCCAGCCTCCGCTGCAGATCTCTCGGCAAAGCTGGCCATTACTCCGGCGGGAATTAGACGCCATCTCGATGCTCTGGTTTCAGAGGGCGTTCTCTTTGCGCGCGATCCATATACAACCGCAGCAAACCTGCGTGGTCGTGGTCGACCTTCAAAAGTCTTTGTGATGACAGACCTAGGTCGAGAGCGGTTTGAACATTCTTACGATGATTTAGCGGTTTCAGCTCTGAAATTTATGGCCTCAAAGAGCGGGACGACACTTGTCAAAGAGTTTGCCCAAAGTCGCGCCGCAGATATTTCAAGACGGGCTTCGCTATTGGTCTCCAAGAAGAAGAGCATCTCTGAGAAGAGCCAAGCTTTAGCGGAGTTTCTTAATTCAGATGGATTCGCTGCAACGACGCACAAGCGAGCAATGGGGGAGGAGTTATGTCAAAACCATTGTCCGATTGCGCACGTGGCTGCTGAATTTCCAGAACTCTGTGAAGCCGAGACAGAAGCGTTCTCAGAGCTTCTCGGTACTCACGTTCAAAGACTCGCAACCATCGCGCATGGCGAAGGCGTCTGCACAACTTTTATCCCAACCTCTTCTCAATTACTCAAGTCCGGAAAGGGCAAATAATGAGCGATACAGCAACCCACCCAGAACTCGAGGGTATTGGTACATATGAGTACGGTTGGTCAGATAAGAACGATGTCGGTGCTAATTCGCGTCGTGGTCTCAACGAGGAAGTAGTCCGCGACATATCTTCCAAGAAGAGCGAGCCACAGTGGATGTTGGATCTACGGTTAAAGGGCTTGGATCTCTTCGAGAAGAAGCCAATGCCAACTTGGGGTTCAGATCTCACCGGCATCTTCTTCGACACTATTAAGTACTTCGTGCGCTCGACCGAGAAGCAGGCACAAACTTGGGATGACCTTCCAGAAGATATTAAAAATACCTACGACCGTCTAGGTATTCCAGAAGCAGAGAAGCAACGTCTGGTCTCAGGAGTGGCTGCTCAATACGAGTCAGAAGTTGTTTATCACTCAATTCGCGAAGATCTAGAGAAGCAAGGCGTAATCTTTGTTGATACCGATACCGGTTTGCGTGAGCACGAAGAACTCTTTAAAGAGTACTTCGGTACTGTTATTCCGGTCGGAGATAATAAATTTGCAGCGCTTAACACTTCGGTTTGGTCTGGTGGTTCATTTATCTATGTACCAAAGGGCGTACATGTGGATATTCCGCTACAGGCATATTTCCGTATCAATACCGAGAATATGGGCCAATTCGAGCGCACGCTTATTATTGCTGACGAAGGTTCATACATTCACTATGTAGAAGGCTGCACTGCTCCTATCTACTCCTCGGATTCATTGCACTCTGCCGTCGTGGAAATCATAGTAAAGAAAAATGCACGCGTTCGTTACACAACTATTCAAAACTGGTCAAACAACGTCTACAACCTCGTAACCAAGCGCGCTACCTGTGAAGAAGGCGCCACCATGGAGTGGATCGATGGAAATATCGGTTCTAAAGTCACCATGAAGTATCCGGCTGTATTTTTAATGGGCCCACATGCAAAAGGTGAGACACTCTCCATCGCTTTTGCCGGAGCCGGCCAACATCAAGATGCCGGTTCAAAGATGGTGCACGCAGCCCCATATACCTCCTCGACAATTATCTCGAAGTCGGTAGCACGCGGGGGTGGTCGTACCTCATATCGTGGTCTAGTTCAGATTCAAGAAGGTGCACACCACTCCAAGTCCACGGTGAAGTGCGATGCGCTCTTAGTCGACACTATTTCGCGATCAGATACATATCCTTACGTAGATATTCGTGAAGATGATGTCTCCATGGGTCACGAGGCGACCGTCTCGAAGATCTCCGATGATCAACTCTTCTACCTCATGTCTAGAGGGCTAAGCGAAGATGAAGCGATGGCGATGATTGTTCGTGGCTTTATCGAACCAATCGCACGTGAACTTCCAATGGAATATGCACTCGAACTCAATCGTCTCATTGAACTCCAAATGGAAGGAGCTGTTGGTTAATGTCAGGCCTTTCAACAACTAATTACCTAACTCCCTCCGGTCGGGAAGAGGCGTGGAGATTTACTCCGCTGGCCCGCTTGGCTGGTCTGCTTAACGCTGATGTGGCGCTAGAGCAAGTTGCATCCTTCGCCTTAAGCGCACCGCAACCTGGCGTAACTCTGGAGAGCAAAGAATCTGAGCCATATTCTCAGACCACGGATTCGGCAACCATCCGGGCGCGATCGGCAGTTACTCATGCGCAATATTTGACCATCGCTGCTAATGCAGAGGTCAATGATCCGATTGTGATTACTCGCACTGGCTTATCTGGAAGCGCTCCGCAAGCAACTCGCCTGCAAATTCATGTTGGTGCTAATGCCCACGCCAAGCTCCTTATCGAAAATACCGGTGAGGCAATCGTGGCGGAGGAGATTGAATTTAAACTCGAGCAAGGCGCTTCGCTGCACTTTATCTCTATCCAAGAGTGGGCGCCCAAGGCAGTGCAGCTTGCTCGACACCACGCAATTATCGGTAAGGACGCGACCTTCACCTCAACCGTTGTAACGATTGGCGGATCACTTGTGCGAATTTTGCCTACAGTCGAATACTCTGGCCAAGGATCCTTCGCGGATCTTTCTGGCGTTTATTTTGCAACTGATGGACAACATCTAGAGCATCGCATTCATGTTGACCACAATATTCCCAACGCCAAGAGTCGAGTCAATTACAAGGGCGCGCTTGCTGGCGATAAGGCTCGCACAGTATGGATTGGCGATGTGTATATCCGTGCTGAAGCAGAGGGCACTGATACCTACGAACTCAACCGAAACTTGCTTCTCTCTGATGGAGCGCGCGCTGATTCGGTTCCTAACTTAGAGATTGAAACCGGAGAAATCGTCGGGGCGGGTCACGCCAGCACCACTGGTCGATTTGATGATGAGCAACTCTTCTATTTAGAGTCCCGCGGAATTCCAGCTGAGATTGCCCGACGACTTGTCATTCGCGGCTTCTTCTCGGAAATAGTCTCCTTGATCAAGATTGAGGAAGTCGAAGAGCGCATCATGGTTCGCATCGACAGCGAACTCGACAAGGTGGGCAAATAATGGCCGAACTTTCTTTTGATTCATTAGTTCCCGGCAAACCAACCCGGATTGAACTTAATGGCACTCCCGTGTGTGTCGCTCGTGTGGGCGATGAGGTCTTTGCCGTATCCGATACCTGTTCCCACTCTGATGCCTCGCTCTCTGAGGGCGATGTGAGTGATCACAAAATTGAATGCTGGCTCCACGGCGCAGAGTTTGACCTGCGCACCGGCGAGGCGCTTTCACTACCTGCTACTCAACCCCTTCAAACTTTCTCTGTTGTGCGCAATGGAGACACCCTTACGATCGCAGAAAAGGAATAACCATGAGCACATTAGAAATTAAGAATCTTCAAGTAAGCGTTGCCACCGAAGAGGGATTTAAAGAGATCCTTAAAGGTGTTGACTTAACTCTCAAATCAGGGGAAACACATGCCATCATGGGTCCAAATGGTTCTGGCAAATCCACTTTGGCATATTCAATCGCTGGGCATCCTAAGTACACCATCACTGGTGGCTCAGTTACTCTCGATGGGGCCGATGTATTAGAGATGACAGTGGATGAGCGAGCTCGCGCCGGACTCTTCTTGGCGATGCAATATCCGGTCGAAGTTCCGGGCGTATCTGTCACAAATTTCTTGCGTACCGCAGCGACCGCAATTCGCGGAGAAGCGCCAAAGGTTCGTACTTGGGTGGGCGAAGTTAAAGAGGCAATGTCGGCGCTGAGCATGGACCCTGCCTTTGCTGAGCGCAGCGTTAATGAAGGATTCTCTGGTGGCGAGAAGAAGCGACATGAAATTCTGCAGCTCGAGTTACTCAAGCCAAAGTTTGCCATCTTGGATGAAACAGATTCCGGCCTTGATGTAGACGCGCTCAAGATTGTCTCTGAAGGCGTAAATCGCGTAAAGGGAAATAGTGATTTGGGCATCATGCTCATTACCCACTACACCCGAATCCTGCGCTACATCAAGCCAGATTTTGTCCACGTATTTGCAGCCGGTCGCATCGTTGAAGAGGGTGGCCCAGAGCTCGCCGATAAGTTGGAAGAGAACGGTTACGCGGAGTACGTCACAAACTAATGAATCAATCTGGCGCACTAGATGCTTTGGAGATCAGAAAGGATTTTCCGATCTTCTCCAAAGTGATGCGCGGTGATCATCGGTTGGTATATCTAGATAGTGGTGCCACTAGCCAGAAGCCAAGCCAAGTGCTCGATGCCGAACGCAATTTCTACGAAAAGCACAATGCGGCGGTCCATCGCGGTTCACATTTGTTGGCAGAAGAGGCTAGTGCGGCATATGAAGGTGCTCGGGCAACTGTTGCCGCCTTTCTTGGTGCTAAGGAAGATGAGATTGTCTTTACTAAAAGCGCTACCGAAAGCATCAACTTACTTGCTTACTCCTTTGGCAACGCCCAGCAAGGCTCTCGGTTCGCGCTAGCCCCGGGCGATCGAATTGTCGTGAGCGAGATGGAGCATCATGCCAACCTGATCCCTTGGCAACAGCTTGCCAAGCGAACCGGCGCAGAGCTTGCCTGGTTTCCCGTGGATGAAAACGGTCGCTTAGATTTAAGTGCAATTGATTTGATTATTAATGATAAGACCAAGATTGTGGCGATTACTCATCAATCAAATGTGCTTGGGACTATTAATCCGCTCGAAGCTTTGGTTGCA
>CAILWW010000105.1 GCA_903838035.1 uncultured Actinomycetes bacterium
ACCACGCCAAGACGTGAAAACTTCTTCATTGAGTATTCCTTTCAAAGGGCGCTGGATTTTCCAACTTGTGAATTCTGCCCGACCGGAATGGCGTTGCCAATAGTTTTACAGAATTACTTATTTTTGGGCTGCGCTAAATTGGCGACCGTAACAAAAACGTTATAAAACTAATCGAGGCCGTTATAGCCCGGGGCTGGGGTGCCATCTGGGTAGAAAGCGGCTGCTGGGGTACCGGGTGGGCGGAAGGTGCCGAGAATCCAGAGATCCTCATTCCGGTTGTTGCGGACTGAATGCAGCAGGCGAGGCGAGACCACAAAGGTAGAACCGGGGAGCAATGGTTGTAATTCACCATCAACTTCTAGTTCGCCACCACCACTGACGATATGACAGACCTCGTCATATAAGTGATAGTGAAGCGGTGCACCTGATGGTGGAATAAATCCGATAAACATAGTTGCCGTCTCGCTGCCATTCTTTGTGCCATAAAGAACTTCAAACTCACGGTTCCCGGTGGCTTTACCTTTATCGAACTCACCTTGCTGCACAAATGGAGTGTAAGAATCGGCATCCGCACTCATCTTGCGTGCATAAGGGTTACTTCGATCTGGAATCGAGATTTCGACGGCGATTAGCTCATTGCCACCGCTCCAAGTAAAAGTTGCACCTGATTTAACGAGTGCAGCGCTACCCTTCACCATCACTTTCTGGTGGCTTCCAGCTGACTCATCAATAGTGAGAGTCGCACTTCCTTCGCGAACAAATATGAGCGTATCTCTAGCTTCAGATTTCACGGCTGGCGAATCGCCAGTGAGATGAATTTCGAGAAAGGTGATGCTTTCGGCATATGCGCCAGCGGTCAGGAGTTGAAAACATGTGGCAGCGCCTCGCGTAGTGATGCACTCTTTTGGTAGCGTCTGCGATGAAGCGTTATATACGACTCCAGGTTTCATGTTAACTCCATTTCAAAGTTCGTGAAAGGTAAATCCTATGAAGATTCTCCGCCATGCAAGTGCAATTTGGAAGGGCCAAGTCCCAACAGGTTCCGGAACTATGACCCTTGGCCGAGATGGGCAAACACTTCCATTCTCCCTTAAGTCTCGTACCGAAGATAATGCCGGCACCAATCCAGAAGAACTCGTCGGCGCAGCCCTTGTTGGCTGTTACTCCATGGCGCTATCTAGCCTGATTGAAGAAGCTGGAAAAGTTCCTGGAACTGTAGAGACATCGGCAAAGGTAATCATGGAGCAGTTGCCAGATGGTTTTGCCATCACTCAAATTCAATTAGTAACCCGCGGAAAAGAACAAGACATGACAAATGATGAATTTGTTGCGCTTGCTACAAAAGCAAAGACCGGATGTCCGGTATCAAAGCTTTATGCCTCCGCTGAAATCACATTGGATGCAGCTCTAGCTTAAAGAGTTTTGCAGGCAAGTCCGTGCGCATCTGCCACGGCCTTGTAATGGATATCGCCTTCATGGACATTAAGGCCCTTTCCTAGCGAAGCATCGTCAGCGAGGGCCTTTTGCCATCCCTTATTCGCAATCGCAACTGCATAACCGATAGTTGCATTTGATAGCGCGTAGGTAGAAGTAGCAGGAACCGCACCAGGCATATTTGCTACGCAGTAGTACAAAGAGTTATGAACTTGGAATGTTGGATCGGCATGCGTCGTTGCCTTTGAACCTTCGAAACATCCACCTTGGTCGATAGCCACATCTACCAAGACGCTGCCTGGTTTCATCTTGGCCACCATTGCATCTGTGACAAGTCGCGGAGCCTTTGCGCCATGCACAAGAACTGCGCCGATAACGAGGTCAGCCTGAGTAACTTGGCTTTCGATTTCATAGGCAGATGAGGCAAGGGTCTTTACTTGCCCAGCGAATAGGTCATCAATAAAGGCGAGGCGGGCTAGGTTGAGATCAAGAATGGTGACATCTGCGCGCATTCCATGAGCGATAGTCGCGGCAGCAACTCCCACAACGCCACCGCCAAGAATTACAACTTTTCCAGGGCGAACTCCGGGAACTCCACCCAGTAGAACTCCACGTCCACCAGCAGCTTTCTGAAGTGAAGCGGCTCCAACTTGGATCGACATGCGACCTGCTACATCGCTCATTGGTGCAAGTAATGGAAGAGTGCGATTTACTTCAACGGTCTCATATGCAATTGCAGTAGTGCCACTTGCAATTAGCGCATCGGTGCACTCGCGGGAAGCGGCGAGATGGAGATAGGTAAAGAGAATCTGTCCTTTGCGCATCTTTGGATATTCGGTGGCAATTGGCTCTTTGACTTTGATAATCATGTCGGCCTTTTGCCAAACCTCATCCGCGGTGGCAACAATTTTTGCGCCGGCGTTTATGTAATCCTGATCGGTGATTGCCGAACCTAAGCCCGCATTAGACTCCACGATTACTTCATGTCCTGATGTCACAAATTGATGAACTCCGGCAGGGGTGGTCGAAACCCGGAATTCGTTATTTTTGATTTCCTTTGGAACGCCGACGATCATGAGTTCTCCTTAGTGGGAGCTAGCAACGTTGCCCGCTCCAAGGGGCTTGGCCCCATGGCGATAGCGTATATCGCCTATCTGTCGGTCGTAAATCTCCCGTGCTAGAGTTTCGCAGTGACTACACCTACCGCTGGTGCCCGTTTCAAGAAGGCGCTATCCGAAGAATCTCCATTACAAGTTATCGGCACCGTAAATGCCAACCATGCACTTCTTGCAAAGCGGGCTGGCTATAAGGCCATCTATCTTTCCGGCGGAGGTGTTGCAGCAGGTTCCCTCGGCGTTCCAGATCTTGGTATCAGCGGACTTGAAGATGTATTGATTGATATTCGTCGTATTACTGATGTCTGTGATCTGCCATTGATGGTCGACGTTGATACCGGTTTCGGTGCATCTGCTTTCAATATTGCGCGCACCGTTAAGGCGGTAATTAAGGCAGGTGCCGGAGCGCTTCATATTGAAGACCAGGTCGGCGCTAAGCGATGCGGACATCGCCCAAATAAAGAATTGGTAAGCAAGGGCGAGATGGTTGATCGCATCAAGGCTGCGGTCGATGCCCGAACAGATTCTGATTTCACCATTATGGCTCGCACCGACGCGCTTGCTGTTGAAGGTATCGAAGCCGCAATCGATCGCGCTGGGGCCTGCATCGAAGCGGGCGCAGATGCCTTGTTCCCAGAGGCCATTAACGATCTTGCAACCTACAAGAAATTTACCGATGCCTTCGATGTACCAATCCTGGCAAACATCACTGAATTTGGAATGACTCCACTCTTCACTGTTGAAGAGCTCAAGAGCGTCGGCGTCGAGATCGTGCTCTATCCGCTCTCCGCTTTCCGCGCTATGAATAAGGCGGCCGAATTGGTCTACGAGACCATTCGTAAAGAAGGCACACAGAAATCAGTTATTGATCAGATGCAGACGCGCGATGAGCTCTATCAACGCATCAATTATTACGACTATGAGAATGCACTCGATAAGTTCTTGAAGGATGGAGATAAGAAGTAATGAGCGATACCCCAAACCCAGAATTCAAACCAAAGAAGTCGGTCGCTCTCTCAGGAGTATCTGCCGGAAACACTGCGCTCTGCTC
>CAILWW010000106.1 GCA_903838035.1 uncultured Actinomycetes bacterium
AAGAAGGTAAATATTCCTTCATTCCGCGTAACTCCAATGGATGTTATTGATGTTGTCCCTGGCTCAATCGACACCACACCATTCATCATCGCATCAGCTGAACTTGGCGAAAAGGCCGTTCCAGCATGGATGGAAGTTGTTGGATCCAAGCTTCGTATCTTGGTTCACGCTCTTCCTACCCGTCCTGTGATCGACACTTTGGTCGAAGAGCAGCTAATCGTTGAACTTTATTCTAAGTAATTAGTAATTAGGCAGTACCCAAAAATAATCAGCTGGAGATCAAATAGTGGATCTCCCAGACGTTCGGAGGAAATAAGTGCTCATCGCACAACGCCCCATCCTCACTGAGGAAGTAGTAAGCGAGTTCCGCTCACGATTCATCATTGAACCGCTAGAGCCTGGCTTTGGCTACACCCTTGGAAACTCATTACGTCGTACTCTCTTGTCATCGATTCCTGGTGCAGCAGTTACCAGCATTCGTGTCAACGGCGTACTTCACGAGTTCTCGACTCTTGAGGGAGTCAAGGAAGATATCACTGAGATTGTCTTGAACATCAAGAACCTCGTCCTCTCATCCGACAACGATGAGCCATCACTTCTTTACATTCGTAAGAGCGGTGAAGGCGTGGTCACTGGTGCAGATATCGCAGCTCCAGCAGGAGTTGCAGTCCACAACCCAGAGCTTCACATCGCAACCCTTAATTCAAAGTCCAACTTTGAAGTTGAGCTCACTGTCGAGCGTGGCCGCGGCTACGTAACAGCAGTTGCGAACAAGCAAGCTGGCGGAGAGATCGGTCGCATCCCAGTTGACTCAATCTATTCACCAGTTCTCCGCGTTACCTACAAGGTTGAGGCAACTCGTGTTGAGCAACGTACCGACTTCGATCGCTTGATCGTCGATGTCGAGACCAAGCCATCAATGAAGCCAACCGATGCAATGGCATCAGCTGGAAAGACACTTGTTGAGCTCTTCGGTCTTGCTCGCGAACTCAATGAGAACGCAGAAGGAATCGAGATGGGACCTTCCGTCCAAGATGCAGCTCTTGCTGCTGATCTCGCACTTCCAATCGAAGACTTGGATCTCACTGTCCGCTCTTACAACTGCCTCAAGCGTGAAGGTATTCACACTGTCGGCGAGCTCGTAGGACGTTCAGAGGCAGATCTCATGGACATTCGTAACTTTGGTTCTAAGTCAATCGATGAAGTGAAGGCAAAGCTTCACTCCATGGGCCTATCTCTTAAGGACAGCCCAGTTGGTTTCGATCCAACACAACACGCCAACTACGGTAAGAACGATGACGACCTCGTTGATTCTTCCAACGAGCAGCTCTAGGAGATAGCAGATGCCTACACCAAGCAAAGGACCTCGCCTCGGCAGCGGTCCAGCACACGAAAGATTGCTACTCGGCACATTAGCTGAGCAACTTTTCGAGCACGGCAAGATCACCACAACAGTGACAAAGGCTAAGCGCCTTCGTCCATTGGCTGAGCGCTTGATTACTCAAGCAAAGGCAAATGATCTACCAGCTCGTCGTCGCGTAATGATGACAATTGCTAACAAGGGCGTAGTTCATACCCTCTTCACAGTAATTGCACCACGCTTTGCAAAGCGCCCTGGCGGATACACACGTATCACCAAGGTTGGCCCACGCAATGGCGATAACGCACCAATGGCGGTTATTGAACTTCTTAACGACTAATCCTCGTTAACGCCTAACCTAGTTTCATGGCCAAACCCACTCTCTTTCCCGAGAGTGGGTTTCGTCGTTTACGGATAGAACTTTCTTATGACGGTACTAATTTTGCTGGTTGGGCCAAGCAGCCAGACCAACGCACGCTCCAGGAAGAGTTAGAGAGCGCGTTATCGAAATTAGCACATGACCAAATCAACACTGTCGTAGCGGGGCGAACCGATGCCGGCGTCCATGCACTCCAACAATTTGTGCATTGCGATATCTCGGAAAATCCACCTCATGCAGATATGGATTGGGATATCACTAACTGGGCCTATCGCCTTAATCGAATTCTCGATGAAGATATCCGGATCCACTCGGTCGGGTACGCCCCCGAGGGATTCCATGCCCGCTTTTCAGCTAACGCCCGTCACTACACCTACAAAATTGCTGATGGCCTTATGACTTTGCCACCGCTTGAGCGTTTCGATGTAGCACCTTGGTATCGCCATCTAGATCTTGACCTAATGAATGAAGTCTCAGCTCATATGCTTGGTGAGCATGACTTCAGCGCTTTCTGTAAATATCGCGAAGGAAGTACCACGATTCGAACGCTCACTAAATTTAATTGGTATCGATTGCCAAATGGATATCTTGCCGCTGATGTTTCGGCGGATGCATTCTGTTACTCCATGGTGCGAAATCTTGTTGGCGCTGCTGCATGTGTGGGGGAGGGACGCTTCCCCAAAGAGTGGATGCTCAAAATGCTGGAAAATCGAGAGCGAGTTCCAGATAGCATCGTATTTCCTGGTCGTGGACTGACTCTTGTGAAAGTCGATTTCCCAGCAGATGAATTATTAGCAGAGAAAGCCGCCCAATCTATGGCACGGCGAATGGCAGAGGATTAACCTCGCAATAACCTCACGATTTCTTAGCTATCGATACACAAGCGAAGGTTTTCTGAAAATACTCTGTGTAATTAAGGTCTAGAGACATAGGCTTCAACTCTCGCAGCTTCATCGTGAGTAACGTTAGGAAGATACGAATGAGTCTTGCGGGGCGCACTGTCTTGGTCGCAGATGATAATCAGGATATTCGCGATCTCATCACGATCATTCTGGAAGATAGCTCCATTTCCGTTCTCAGCGCCGAGGATGGAGTGAACGCTTTAACTCAAGCAAGCTCACATAAACCAGATCTCATCCTCCTCGATGTAATGATGCCGGGCCTCTCCGGAATCCAAACTCTGGAGCGAATCCGCAACCATGAGGATTCTGAAGTTCAAAAAATTCCAGTGGTGATGATTACTGCTAAGTCACAGTCCGAAGACATAGATAAGGCTCTTTTGACTGGCGCGGATTCTTACATTATTAAGCCATTTCAAACCGGTCTCTTGATCGAGAAGATTTCATCGATTTTGCAGATAGGTGGAAAATAGATTGCAGCGCGCCTTGGTTTTCACTATCGCTTTACTTCTATTTCCGATTTCATCTACTTATGGGGCCACTAATCCTTACGGCTCAACCACTATTGATCCTGCCGGCCCTAGTGAAATTATTTTGACAGTGAGTTCGCCGGCGGTGGTTAAGAAATATCGTCTAGCGGATTTGTATTTACTGGCGCAGTCAAAAATGACTATCAACGAACCATTTGTAAAAAAGGTACAGACCTTTTCCGTAATTCCGCTCTCAACTCTTTTCAACCAAGGTCGTATCACCTCGCATGAAAACGTTGAAACAAAAGCGCTTAACGATTATGTCTATACCAATGTTGCCGCCACCTTTCTAGCGGCGAAGGGTTACTTGGCTGTGAAGCTGAATGGCAAACCAATTCCTTACGATCAAGGTGGACCCATTCGAATCATCTATCCCAATTCCAGCATTTGGGCGAAATTTCTAGATCCTTGGAATTGGTCACTCAGTTCCATATCGGCGAAATAAAAAAAGGATCTGATCGAAGATGCCAGATGTTCAACCCAGCGAAAATGAGATCATTCGCCAAACCAAATTTAGACTGACGGTTGGGCAAGGAATTTTCTCTGTTGTAATGGCAATTAGTCTCGTGATATTTGGTATCTCTACCTTTACGACTTCTAGAGATTCGCTTTCTCAAGC
Source organism: uncultured Actinomycetes bacterium (assembly GCA_903838035.1). Lineage (GTDB taxonomy): Bacteria > Actinomycetota > Actinomycetes > Nanopelagicales > Nanopelagicaceae > AAA044-D11. Next base: position 3,788 of record CAILWW010000106.1, read on the forward strand.
CAAGGTCTTATCGGACGCCGAAACGCCTGCGGCTTCAATTATCTTTACCCAACGAGAGACTTTGGTCTATGCCACGAGGTATTCGGAGTGGTTGGCTGGTGGCATAGCGCGGCGCGACGTTCAGATTGCTAGGGCGCTCCTTTCCCAACGCCTTAGTGTGGTTGACGGGCTTGGAACAACTATCGGAAGTCGTCTCACTCCACCATTTCTACAAGCACTGAAAATGTCAGATTCCATCGTGGCCAGCACCCACCCTGGATTCCTTACTCTTTCCGAACGAGCATCGCTCGCCAAACAATCCGTGGGAGTTATCGACTCCATTCTTTTCAATTCGCGACAGTTGATCGAAAGCTACCAGCATGCAGTAGATGAGCAGATTCAGATCCAAGTACTTTCTAGGGCTAGATCTGCTCGAATAAACCTTGCGCTGCTGATCTGGATTATCGCCTCGGCCTTACTTCTCTTTCTCTGGGTCGGAAGCACAGTTCGACGCCAATATCGTCGTGGGCGTATCGCTATTCGCAAAGAGAGTCTGGCTATGGAGCAGATGCGAGATCAGCTCCTTCGCACCCAAGAATCCTTAGTTGCGATGCAGAGCTTAAATGAGGCTAAGAACGAATTTATTTCTACGGTAAACCATGAACTTCGCACCCCGCTCACATCCATAATTGGCTACATAGAGCTCTTGCGAAAACGCATCCACAACAAGCAAGATGCGGCCGAACTGGTGCCGCTTATCGACACCGTTGATCGAAATGCCATGTCTCTGCTGGATCTGGTCGAGAGCATGCTTTCCATCTCAAAGCTTGATGCTAAAGAGTCTCCACAGGATTTCCGAAAAATTGACCTTGTAGAAAATATGGAAAATGTCGTATTCGTACTTGAGCCAGCTTTTACACAGAAATCGTTAAAACTGAATATCGATGGTGCCAGAGAGAAGTTCATTATCGATGGAAATTATGGACAAGTTACTCAAATATTTATGAACATACTCTCCAATGCCATCAAATTTAGTAATCAAGGCTCCGCTATAGATATCGTATTTACAAAACAGAGCAATGGCGAAGATGATTCATATCTTTGTGTGACAGTAAAGGATTATGGGATAGGGATTCCCGAAGAAGATATGAGCTCATTGTTTACTCGCTTCTTCCGAGCTCGAAATGCGGTCTCAGAACATATCTCAGGAACTGGATTGGGTTTGGCGATCGTTGAAAAATTAGTTCTTATTCACGGTGGAACTATCGAAGCAAAGTCCGTGCTGGGAAAGGGCACCGAAATGCAAACCTGTTTCCCACAGGCGGCATCTCGAGTGGAGAAGATGATTCTGGAACGGCGAGGGGATGTACTCCTTCGCTCCATAGAAAAGATCGTACAAGCCAAGGATCTGGCAGGGGCTGCACATGAAATTGGTGGAGCCATAGGTTTTTATGGTTGTGCAGCTGAAGGTGATGAGATTCTCAATATCTCTCGCAATCTTAAAGACTATTCACGTATCGAAGATGCTCGAACGAGAATTATAGAAATTTTAAGGAACGCTAATATCGAAAATGAGGAGAAATGATGCAGCGGGAACTCGTTCTGGTCGTAGATGACAATGTAGATATTCGCCACTTCGTCAGAGCCAGCCTTGAGAGTGAGGGCTTCCGGGTAGCCGAAGCAATAGATGGCGAATCCGCGTTGACTACATTTGCCGAGAGAAAGCCGGCTGTTATCATTCTTGATTTATCTATCGGGCAACCAGATGGTTTTGAAGTCTGCCGCGAGATTCGAAAGAGCTCGAATACCCCGATCATCATGTTGACCAACCGTGGGGAGGAGGTGGATGAGGCGATGTGTTTGGCGGCCGGCGCCGATGATTACATCACAAAGCCGGTCTCATCGCGAATCTTGAACTTGCGAGTAACGACCCAACTTCGACATCGGAATGTGAAGCCGGTACAAGCCGCTGCAATCTATGAGGCAGAAAATCTCACTTTAAATACTGAGAGTCGCGAATTATTGGTTGGCAGCGAGCGCGTCACGCTGACCAAGACCGAGTACGACTTGATTCACTTATTGATGGAGCAACCAACTCGAGTCTTTACCCGCGAACAAGTCATTGAGGCAATCGGGGGATCGGTCGAATACTCCAGCGACCACCTCCTGGATACCCATGCCTCCAGACTCCGCCTCAAGATCAAAGGCGCCGGGGGGCCACGGGTCATTTCGGCGATTCGAGGGGTCGGATACCGCCTAATTCCCCTTCAATAGGCTGCAATAGATGGGCCATTTACCCATTTTGACCCCAAGCCACGCGGGCGGGTAACCTAGCCCTCTGCTCAAGCGGCCATCTGGCCACGGGGCTAAATCAAGATAATTCGATCCACAGCTAGAAAGAGAGATACCTCGTGCGCACATTTACACCAAAAGCCGGTGACGTTTCACGTAAGTGGCATGTCATTGATGCGGAAGGCGTTGTACTAGGTCGTCTTGCTAGCCATGCAGCCGTCCTTCTTCGCGGAAAGCATAAGACCACCTTCGCACCACATATCGATATGGGTGACTTCGTTGTTGTTATCAACGCGGAGAAGGTTGTTCTTACCGGACAGAAGGCTGGACAGAAGTTTGCTCACCACCACTCAGGTTATCCAGGTGGTATGACATCTATCGTCTACTCAGATTTGATCAACCAAGATCCAACTCGCGTTGTTGAGAAGGCAATCCTTGGCATGATTCCAAAGAACAAGCTTGGCCGTTCTGTCGGTACAAAGCTCAAGGTCTATGCAGGTCCAACACATCCTCATGCTGCACAGAACCCAACACCATTCGTATTCAATCAAGTTTCCCAAATCGTGAAGAAGTAATAGGAGCTATAACTAATGTCAGATTTCGATACCACCATTGACGCTGATTTGGATGAAGTTCCTACTTCTTACAGCACCAGCACACCAGCTGCTGCAACCAACCGCCCAGCAATCACAGCACCAGGAGGCGGCACCGGTCGTCGTAAGGAAGCTGTTGCTCGCGTTCGCCTAGTACCTGGTTCAGGTAAGTGGGTTGTAAATGGCAAGGCGCTCGAAGTTTATTTCCCAAACAAGGTTCACCAACAATTAGTTTCGGAACCATTCCGCACAGTTGGTGCAGAAGGTTCATACGATGTAATCGCTCGCATTAACGGTGGCGGAACATCAGGACAGGCAGGAGCACTTCGCCTTGGCGTTGCTCGTGCATTGAACGAGATTGATACCGATGCAAATCGTCCAGCGCTCAAGAAGGCTGGTTTCCTCAAGCGCGATGCACGTGTTATCGAGCGTAAGAAGTACGGTCTGAAGAAGGCACGTAAGCGCTCGCAATACAGCAAGCGTTAATTCACCTTATCGATTCGAATATTTGCTAATGGCCCTCTTTGGCACCGACGGTGTAAGAGGGCTTGCTAATAGCGATCTCACTGCAGAACTTGCTCTCGATCTAGCAGTTGCTGCTGCACATATCCTCGGCGAAGCCGGTGCATTCTCTGGCCATCGTCCGCGCGCAATTGTTGGTCAAGATTCTCGCGCCTCTGGTGAATTTCTGGAAGCGGCAGTTGTTGCTGGTCTAGCAAGCGCTGGCGTAGATGTGTATCGAGTTGGAGTGTTGCCAACACCAGCCATTGCACATTTAGTTGCAGAATCCGGTGCGGATCTTGGCGTGATGATTTCAGCTTCACATAACCCAATGCCCGATAACGGAATTAAATTCTTTGCCAAGGGCGGCGGAAAGCTCGATGACACTCTCGAAGCGGCAATCGAAGCTCGACTTGGCGAGAGCTGGGAGCGCCCAACCGGCCGCAACGTTGGTCGCGTCATTGATGACCAGAGCGCATCCGAGCGATATCTCTTCCATCTGCTCTCATCACTCGCCACAAATCTCAAAGGTCTTAAAGTCGTCGTGGATTGTGCCAATGGCGCAGCTTCTGATGTGGCACCGACGGCGTATCACCGTGCTGGTGCGAAAGTCACCTCTATCTCCAATCGCCCCGATGGCTGGAATATCAATGATGGTTGTGGCTCCACACACATGGAGAATCTAATTGCCAAAGTCAAAGAGGTTGGCGCAGATATTGGAATTGCGCATGATGGCGATGCCGATCGCTGCCTGGCGGTCGATGCCAATGGCGAAGTCGTCGATGGTGATTTCATCATGGCTATATTGGCTACTCACCTCAAGGTTTCTACCGTTGTAGGAACGGTCATGTCTAATCTCGGTTTTGTGAAAGCGATGGAAGCCAATGGAATTAAGGTCGTAAAAACATCTGTTGGAGATCGCTACGTTCTAGAAAATATGCTCGCCAATAACCATATCCTCGGCGGCGAACAATCAGGTCATATCATTCTGCGCGAACATGCAAATACCGGCGATGGCGTATTGACCGCTCTGCAATTAATGCAAGTGATGGCAAGTACTGGTAAATCTCTCGCTGAACTTGCGGGGGTCATGAAACGCTTCCCGCAAGTTTTGATTAACGTCAAAGATGTTAATAAGTCCAAGCTGGAAAGCTCTACCAAGATTGCAGATGCAATTTCTGCCAGCGAAGCAAAACTTGGAGATAAAGGTCGAATTTTGGTCCGTGCATCAGGAACCGAAGCCCTCGTGCGGGTGATGGTTGAGGCAGAATCAGAGAAAGAGGCGCAAGAGCAGGCATCTGCCTTGGCGGAAATAGTAAGATTAGAACTCAAGTAATAATTATTAATTTAGGGAGCCTTATCCATGTGTGGCATCGTCGGATACACCGGTAAGGCCGAAGCTCTCTCGCCAGTCCTAGAAGGACTTCGCCGTCTGGAATATCGCGGCTATGACTCTGCTGGTATCGCACTCGTCGTTAAGGCGGGCGAACCACTGTGGATTGAAAAGCGCGCGGGCAAACTTGGAAACCTCGAAGAGATTCTTGGCGATACCGTCCCCGCCTCCCATAGCGGAATCGGCCATACCCGTTGGGCAACCCACGGTGGACCAACCGATACCAACGCCCACCCGCATTTAGATAACGAAGGCAAGCTCGCATTAATTCATAATGGAATTATCGAGAACTATGTTGAACTTCGCGCCGAACTTGAAAAGCGCGGACATATCTTTAAATCAGAGACCGATACCGAATCAGTAGTCCATCTCCTGAGCGATGCTCGCAAATCTCACAACGGAGATCTCGCTGCTGCTATGCGCGATGTCTGCGGCCAACTTCGTGGCTCTTTCACATTGCTCGCGATTCATGCAGATGAGCCAGGTCGAATCGTCGGCGCCCGTCGTAATTCACCGCTTGTGGTCGGCGTTGGTGATGGCGAGATGTTCTTGGCATCTGATGTGGCTGCATTTATCGCACATACCAAGCGCGCACTAGAACTTGGGCAGGATGAGGTTGTCGATATCACCGGTGACTCCGTAGTCGTAACCGACTTATCCGGAAAAGTTTTACCGTTGAAAGAGTATGAAATTTCCTGGGATGCCAGCGCCGCAGAGCGCGGGGGATATCCACACTTCATGCTTAAGGAAATTTGCGAACAACCTAAAGCAATCGCCGATACTTTGATTGGTCGCCTATCTGGCTTAGATCCAGCAATTACAGAAGGTATTGATCTTGCCGGAATTTCCAAGGTTGTGATTATCGCTTGTGGCACTGCATATCACGCAGGCTTAGTTGGAAAATATGCCATTGAAAAATGGGCAAATATTCCAGTCGATGTAGAACTCGCATCCGAATATCGCTATCGCGAACCAAGTGTCGATGCCAACACCTTAATTATTCCAATCTCTCAATCTGGCGAAACTATGGATACCTTGATGGCGATGCGTTATGCCCGCTCACATGGCGCCCGCGTCTTCTCAGTCTGTAATACAAATGGCTCCACTATTCCACGCGAATCAGATGCCGTTCTCTATACGCATGCTGGTCCAGAGATTGCGGTTGCCTCCACAAAAGCGTTTACCGCTCAACTCATTGCGATGTACCTATTGGGACTTCACTTAGGAAGAGTTCGCGGAACTATCTCAGCCGAACTCGCAAAAGAGATTGAAGTTCATCTGGCCGAACTTCCATCGAAGGTAGAGCAAGTACTGGAGACGGTTGAGCCACTTCGGGCCCTTACTCGTAAATTTAAAGATGCCTCCTCCATGCTCTTCCTTGGTCGCCACGTGGGATTTCCCACCGCTCTGGAAGGCGCGCTTAAACTTAAAGAATTGGCATATATGCATGCCGAAGGATTTGCTGGTGGCGAACTCAAGCACGGTCCGATTGCGTTGATCGATCAAGGAACTCCAGTTGTTGCCATCATGCCGGCTGAAGGTTCACTCTTGGCCGAGAAAATGGCGAGCAATATTCAAGAGGTGAAAGCGCGTGGGGCAATCATTATCGCCATAGCTGATGCACCGTTGGCATCTGCCGACCACTTAGTTCGCATCCCCACAACTCACGAATTCTTACAGCCGGTCCTTTCGGTTGTCCCACTCCAAGTCATTGCCTATGAGATGGCAATTGCCCGCGGCAATGATGTGGATCAGCCTCGCAATCTTGCTAAATCCGTTACCGTCGAATAGTCAATAAAATGAGTCGCGCACTTCCCGAACTTCGCCGCAAGGAAATGAAGAAGGCAATCCGCCAATCGCTTCTGCTCTTTGTACTATTTCTCATCACCACCGAACAGGTTCTGACCAAGAGTTGGCTTTGGTCGCTGGACCACCGAATAGTTCGAATGCGCCACTATCGAATCACCGGAATGGCGAGCCACTTTCTGCTAGCCATGGATGACCTCGGGCTTCGCTGGTTTACCGCAACTGTTCTTCTGGTCTCTGCGGCAATCATTGGATTACGTTTTAAATCTATGCGTCCCTTTAATCTCTCCCTCCTGGCACTACTTGCACTTAACGGAGTCGTTGGAGTCTCCAAACTTTTCTTCGGAAGGAGTAAGCCCAGGCTTCATTTCGATGAGCTACATGTGGGCGGACTTTCTTATCCGAGTGGACATGCGGCTAATGCTCTAATTTCTTGGGGACTCCTTGCCTACTTGATTTATCGCTACACAAAGCGCGCGCCATTTAATGGTGTGAAACTCAATGGCTTGGTTGCACTCTTTACCCTCGCTGTCTGCACAGCTTCGCTATTGCGAAATACACACTGGTTCTCAGATCTGCTTGGCGGCCTATTTCTTGGCGGCTCCATTCTCGTTGCCATTATCGCTATCGACCGCTACTTCCCATCGGTGAAGCAGCCCTCATGAGTTCAATCTTTGGAATTGGTATCGATGTAGTTGATATTGATCGCTTTGCCGAGACGCTCGATCGCACCCCAAATTTTCGCGCGCGCGTATTTACTCCGGTCGAAGCCAAGATGCAGATTGCCTCTCTTGCGGCTCGATTTGCCGCTAAGGAAGCACTGGCCAAGGCGCTCAACGCCAAAGCTCCTTTTAATTGGCAAGAGGCTGAAGTCATTAATGAAACAACCGGCAAGCCAATATTTACATTTACCGGCGCGATGGCAGAACGCTTGGCAGAATTTAACGTGCACCTTACGCTCTCTCATGATGCAGGAATTGCATCCGCTATGGTGATTGTGGAGGCAAAGTAATGTTGCGCGCAGAAGCCCATATCAATCTTCACGCACTTCGCCACAATGTTGCGGCGATTGCACTTCGCACAAACTCAGAAATTCTGGCCGTAGTAAAGGCAAATGCCTATGGACACGGCCTAGTCCCCGTCGCTAAAACTGCAGTCGAAGCGGGAGCACATTGGCTCGGCGTCGCCTTGCTGGAAGAGGCGGTCGCGCTTCGAGCTGCCGGAATCACCGCACCAATTATCGCTTGGCTGACGCCGCCCGGTTCGGATTTTGCACAGGCAATTGAATTAGGAATCGATCTCTCGGTTCCATCACTAGATATTTTGCGCGAGATTAATTCCGCCGCAAGCGGGCTAAAGCAGAGCGCTCGAATTCATCTGGAGATAGATACCGGCATGCATCGCGGTGGAGCCTTGGACGAGTGGAGCGAGCTAATTGCCGAAGTGAAGTGCGCATCGGTACAAGTCATCGGAGCCTGGTCGCACTTTGCTCGCGCCGATGAGCCAGAGAGCGCTTACACAGATCTGCAGATTAAGAATTTTGAAGCGCGAATCTCTGAGCTAAAGGGGGCCGGAATCTCACCGGAATTTTTGCACCTTGCAAATTCCGCCGGGGCCTTGATCCACTCGGGAAGTCATAAAGATATTGTTCGGCTGGGTATCGCGATGTATGGCCTCTCTCCAGATGTCTTGCATATGGGGAGCGGTGAGTCGCTCGGATTAAAGCCGGTTATGAGCCTTCATTCAATCCTGCATTCAGTGAAGAAGGTACCAGCGGGCGCGCCCGTTGGTTATGGCGGAAGAGGTGTAACTTCCAGTGAGACTTACCTGGGAATTATTCCGCTTGGCTACTCCGATGGAATCCCTCGGAACGCAACTTCGGCTGTTGGTGTAACAATTAATGGCGAGAAATTTCCGATTATTGGTCGCGTCTCGATGGATCAATTCGTCGTCGATTTAGGTCCAAAATCAAAAGCCAAAGCTGGCGAAAAGGTGACGCTCTTTGGAGAGGGAAGTTATTCCATTGATGATTGGGCCGCGGCATGCGGAACAATTAATTACGAGATTGTTACCCGAATAGCTGCTCGCGTGCCTAGAATCTCGGTGTGAGCAGCGAAGCCCCATTTCTAGAGATTGAGAATCTCACCGTTAAATTTGGTGGGCTCACGGCTCTTGATAACGTTTCACTCAAAGTTCCACAAAACTCAGTAGTGAGTTTGATCGGCCCTAACGGTGCGGGCAAGACCACGGTATTTAATTCCATCTCCGGCTTCGTCCAACCGCAAAGTGGAGAAATTAAAATTGCCGGCCAGAAAACGGCTTGGCCAAAGACCCATAAACTCGCCGCCCTTAAAATTTCCCGAACGCTGCAAGGCGTTGGTCTCTTCTCCGGCATCACAGCTCTGGAGAATGTCATGTTGGGCTCTGACCATAAATATAAAGCGGGGATTGTGAAGGATCTTTTCGGTCTATCTGGTCGGATAGATCGCCAGTTACGAGATTCTGCGATGGCTCAACTCGAGCGCTTTGGTGCACTCTCGCTAGCCGATAAATTTCCACATGAATTGAGTTATCCAGATACGAAGAGAATTGCGTTAGCAAGAGCGCTGATTTCGGAGCCGGAATTAATTTTGCTCGACGAGCCGGCCGCCGGACTCGGTCAAGACGATATCGATGAACTTGCCGAGACTATTCGCCAGCTTAAGAAGAGTTGCGCTGTTCTCTTAGTAGAGCACCACGTTGATTTTGTTGGAGAGGTTTCAGATCAAGTTTATGTACTTGACTTTGGTCGAATTATCGCCGCCGGCGACTTTGAAAGTGTAAAGAAGAGTCCGGAAGTCCTCGCGGCATACCTCGGTGGCGAGGTTGGCCATGCTTAAGATTGAGAATCTCACCGTTAATTTTGATGCGAATAGCGCACTAGATAACGTCAGCTTTAGCGCCGAAGTTGGAAAGATCACCACCGTCATCGGGGCTAACGGAGCCGGCAAGAGCACGCTACTTCGCACCATCTCTGGGCTTAAAGCTCCAAAATCTGGCAGCATTACATGGAGAGATAGCGAATTAGTGGGGATGCGTCCTGAGGCGATTGTTCGCGCTGGTGTGGCGCTTGTTCCAGAAGGTCACGCCGTAATTCCAGAGCTGACGATTGATGAGAATATTCGAATGGGCGCCCTCTTTCGCCTTCGCAAAGCGAAGAGCGATGTAACCACCGCCATTGCAGAGATGTACGAACTCTTTCCACAACTTGCTGATCGACGAAAGGCGCCATCCTCGACGCTTTCCGGCGGAGAGCGCCAGATGTTGGCGATCGCGCGGGCCCTAGTTTCGCGACCAGAAATCTTGCTCTTGGATGAGCCATCGCTCGGACTGGCACCGCTCATCGTTAAGCAAATCATTGGAATCATTGAAGAGCTCTGTCGGAAGTCGGGACTCACAGTTTTGCTGGTTGAACAAAATGCGAACACGGCGCTAGATGTCGCTGATCATGGCGTCTTGCTCGCGCTCGGCAAAGTTGTGGCAGATCGCCCCGCAAAGGATCTACGAGCTGATGTATCCCTACGAGAAGCGTATTTGGGGTACTGATGCAAACATTTCTAACTGCCCTATTTACCGGTACCTCTCATGGCGCGATTTACGCACTCGTTGCCCTTGGCCTAGTACTTGTCTGGCGCGGCGCCGGTCTCATTAACTTTGCACAGATGGGCCAAGCGATGTTTAGCGCATATATCGCCTCCACAATAATTAACCATCACATTAATTATTGGTGGGCATTTATCGTCGCAATTATTGCTGGCGGAGCGCTTGGTGGCGCGATAGATGTTCTGGTCATCCGGCCACTTAAGAAGAAGAGCGGAAGTTCAATTCTCTCTAGTCCATCGATGCGCGATGCCATCCCAGTCATCGCCTCCCTCGGAATACTGGGCATACTTCAATCCGCTGCGGGAATGATTTGGGCGGGGGAGGAGCGAGGCTTCCCGGCGCCGGTGAGCACACTTGGTTTATCAATTGGTAAGCGGGCGATGCCGTTTACCAGATTCGATATCTTTGTGATTGTTTTAATTTGGTTAATTTTGATTGCCACAACGTTATTGCTCAACAAGACATCGGTCGGACTTGCTATGCGGGCGAGCGCTTTAAATATGGAGGTGGCTCGACTCTCTGGAATTCGCACCAGAAGTATCCGCACCTTGGGCTGGATCCTCTCCGGATCACTTGCCTCTGTTGCGGGTTTGATGGTGGCTCCAGCCACAAATGTCTCGCCAAACTCCTTAGATCTACTGATGATTATCGGATTTACCGCCTGCGTGATTGGTGGACTTAATAGTCTCTGGGGTTCGGTTACTGGCGCATTTATTCTTGGCCTCACCATCTCCTTTATCAATATTTATGATGCCCCTGGCGATGTCTTTCTCGGAATATTCGCCATTCTCATCGCGGTCATGATCTTTAGACCCAGCGGCCTCTTTGCAAAGGGAAAGGCGCGCAATGTTTAAAATTCGACGAAACGCTTCAATTGCAATTGCATTTTTTGTATTTGTTTTTGCCATTGGCACTTTTGTCGGTCCATATAACCAAGGGCAAATCGCAGTCGCATTGACTCTCTTCATTGGAGTTCTCTCCATAAATATTTTGACTGGCTTATCTGGTCAACTCTCATTGGGCCAAGGCGCTCTGATGGCGGTAGGTGGATACGGATGTGCTTTGATGATGATTAACGCTCATCTCTCAATGTGGTTAGCCATTCCGCTCTCACTAATCGCATCAGCTCTAGTCGGCCTGCTTTTAGGTCTGGTTGCGGCGAAACTTTCTGGGCCTTACCTAGCTGGAACGACTTTGGTGCTTGCACTTGCAATGCCAACGGTCGCTAACAAATTTGATTCAATTCTCGGCGGAGATACTGGTCTCTCCATTGATACTGGTATGCCGCCAACCTGGTTAAGCAAAGTTATGGGCGATATCGCCATCGAACAGTGGAACTTGTACGTATCTCTTCCATTTGCCGCCCTGGCACTCTTCTTCGCCGCAAATCTATTCACTTCGCAATCTAGCCGCAGATGGCGCGCAGTTCGCGACCATGAAAGCGCAGCGGCGCTAGTGGGAATCAATGTAGAGCGAACGAAAATTTCAGTCTTCGTCATTTCATCTGCCTTTGCTGGCGTTGCCGGTGCGCTTTATGGACTCCGTGGTTTGGTAGGACCAAGCGTCTTTGCGATTTCGCTCTCGCTCTCACTTTTAACTGGCTCGATTCTTGGCGGACTGCGTTCCATCGCCGGAGCTGGGCTGGGCAGCGTAATTATTGTTTTCCTTCCGGATTGGATTGGGAAAGTGATTCATCCATTCTCACTCTCCGATCAAGTCACCAACTATTTGCCGGCCTTCGTCAGTGGCCTACTTTTGGTATTAACGGTCGTGGTCAACCCATCTGGCCTGGCCGCCCTTTTTGCCAAGATTTTTAGATTTTCACGCGTAAAACGCTGATTGATAAAGAAAGAGTTACGCGGCAATCCCTTAAGAAAGTTCCTCGCTTCTGCTAATTTGTTGCAACTACCGGGTCTATCGGCCCCGTAGCGATGGCGACTATCCCTCAATGGGTCGCCGGAACCCTCGATAGAAAGAGCGTGTGTAGTGAAATTCAAACCTATGACCGCCGTGGCAATACTTGCCGTTGGCGCTCTCTCATTTACAGCGATCCCTGCTCAGGCAGCAGATCCAGGAGTCACAGATACAGAGATCACCTTAGGAATGCAACTGCCCCAAACTGGTGCAGCTAGCCCCGGGTACAACAAGGTAGATGACGCGATGCGCGCCTACTTTGATTATGTAAATTCAAAGGGTGGCGTCTATGGCCGCAAAATTACCCTTGTCGCAAAAGATGACAAGTACAGCGCCGGACTCACCATCTCGACCGCCTCTTCTTTGATCAATGAGAGCAATGTCTTTGCAATGGTCGGATCAGTGGGAACTCAAACTCACTCAGCCGTCATTAAGGATCTCAATCGTCGTGGAATTCCTGACTTGTTCGTCAACTCTGGCAACAGCGCGTTCTACACAAATCCTTCAAAGTACCCAACTACTTTTGCCGGTCTTGGCACATATGTAGTTGAAGCCAAGATTCTTGGAAAGTACATCAAGGCTACTTATCCAGATAAGAAGGTTGGCATTCTCTACCAGTCAGATGACTTCGGTAAGAATGCAATCCAAGGATTCACCACAGCCGGACTTGTCTTCACACCAGGCAAGACTGCTGCTGGATTTATCGCCGGAACTCAAGGCTCACTTGGAATCACCAGCCAACTCAAGCAATTACAAGATGCTGGCGTTCAAGTTGTGATTATCGCTTCCGTTGCATCGACAACTGCAATCGCAGCTCTGACCGCCAAGGCTCTCAACTACACCCCAGATAAGTGGGTAGTAATGAGCGTTGGATCTGATGCAACCACTTTCCAGACCATTCTTTATACAAAGAAGATCATGCCTGCCCAATCAGCAGCCATGCTTGCTGGAATTGTCTCGGCATCTCATGCGCCATCACCAGGTGAAGCCACCGATGAATACGTTGCTGCTTTCAAGAAGATCAACGATCAATTCAACACTGGCACCGATAAGACTTGGGATAACAACGTTTTGCAAGGCATGAATATCGCCTACCAAACAGTTGAAGCGCTCATGGGCACAGGTAAGAACCTCACCCGCAAGGCTTTGATCAACTGGATGAATACCAAGGGATCAACACTTACAAGTGCAGCGCTCGCCCCAGTCGGTTTCTCTTCCAAGACCCACGAGGCTTACACCGGCTTCTGGATCGGAGAATATGACGCAACTGCAGTCTTGAAGCCAGTTGGTGCATCTCGCGTTGTTTACACAACCGATTCCGCTGCCGGCCCAGTCACAATTTCTACTTTCAAGCGTCCTGCAATTTCTGCAGATGCTCTACCAAAGGCGGCTTAATCATGAAGCGAATGAATATGCGTAAATTAGTCGCGACTTTCGGAGCATCAGCTCTGATTGTTACGGGATTTGTTGCCGTTACTCCATCAGCTCATGCAGCTGATCCGGTCTGCGCTACCTCAGCGAAGACTGGAGTCGAGACCTGTGCGGGCAAGCTATCCAATGGTGCCTCATACGTAATGATGGTTCCTTCGACATTTAACGGAACCTTCTTCTACTGGAACCACGGTTTCCGTGCTTCATATCCTTACCCAGGATATTCCGTCCCAACCGGCGTTCAAGAAGTAACTCCTTACAACCCAAGCACCGGTAAAGATGTCACCCAGCAAATGTTGTACGCAGGTTATGGTTTAGCTTCCTACGATCGTTCTTCAACAGGACTTCATGGTTGGAACTCTGCCGACAGCGTTGAGATGCTCAAGAACTTGATTGACATTGCAAAGGCAAAGTATCCAACAATCAAGAAGAACATCATCTACGGTTCATCCGCAGCTGGTGCAATCTTGACTCCTTTCGTCGAGAAGTATCCAAACTATGCCGATGCAGTAGGCATCATGGCTGGACTTACACCTCCAGCAGCAAATGAGATTAAGTCTCTCTGCGATGCCTTTTACATCATGAGCGTCTTCTTTGATCCAACAATCAAGGGTTGCGCAGCCATGGGAGCTAAGGGCGTTGCCGGACATATGGCAGCACTTGGCGAGCTTGGCAAGGTTGTTGCACTTCTCAAGGGCTGGTCTGCCGATTACGGCGCAAAGCCACTTGCATACCCTGCAGCAATCACTCCTTACGGAATTCCACAACGTTCTGCGCTCTTGTTATCCGGTCTGATGATTGGACTTCCAACAAAGAGCTCACATATGGATGGAATTTCCACCAGTACTTTGGTACCTGAGCAGAGCATCAACGCAACCATCGCAATCCTCGAGAACTATGGTGAAGCGATTGCAACTGGCGCACTTGCCGGCCAAGCAATCTCTGAAATCACAGGTCCTGGTTTCTACGACAACACCAAGACAGATTGGGCTTCGCTTCTCTCTGATGAAGATGCTGCTCGTTACAACCTTGGTCTCTCTGGAGACGATGCGATTTCCGCAATGGTTGGCGTCCTAAGCATGGCTCCACGCGTTAAGGGAGATCCTGCTGCGATGGCAAAACTTGCAGCTCTAGATCACGTCGACTTCTCTTCCACAAAGCCAACAGTCTTGTTGTCGAATGAAGCAGATCGCTTGGTCTTCGCTGGAAACACTTCGTACTATGTCGATAAGGCACAAGCTGTCTACGACCAACGCCTTGCTGATTACCAATCAGGTAAGAGCAAGGTAAAGCCAGTCTGGAATACCTTGGCGATGTATGCGATGACTCCGGTCACTTATACAAAGTTCTTGGCTTCAGGTGCACCTGACCTCTCTGCAAAGACCGCGGCAGTATCTGGTGTTGGTCACCAGAACTTCACCGTTGACCAGATGATGGCTTGGGTACGTATCTTGGCTCAATCAGCCAAGTATGGACATCTCCCAACAGATAACTATGTGGCAGCTAACCTCAAGCGCGATCCAAACTTCAATTTGGATCCGATGTACCGTCCAAACGACCTTAAGTACACCGCTTAATCCGTACTTAAACCCAGTTGAAGGGCCCTGCCAAATGGTGGGGCCCTTCTTCGTTAAACTCGGCAAGTGATTATTCATAGCGTCGATGCGATGAAGGAGTTCGGCGCAACTTTGGCCGCCAAACTTCGCGCCGGCGATCTCATACTTTTGAGCGGCCCACTCGGGGCTGGCAAAACTGCCCTAACACAAGGCATCGCTTCTTATTTAGGAATTGAAAACGTCACCTCACCAACATTTGTGATCTCAAGGATTCACGGCGCGGGTGAAAAAGGAATTGGTTTACTCCACGTCGATGCCTACCGGTTGCAAGGCCAAGATGGAGCCGCGCTCTTTGACGATCTTGACCTAGTCGATTACCTCGATACTCATCTTGCCATTGTGGAATGGGGCGAGGGCTTGGTTGAACATTTAAGCGATCAATATTTAGAAATAACTCTGGGGTATGGCGCGGATGAAAATGAGCGAACCCTTGAACTTCATGGCGTAGGCCCGCGTTGGCAAGGTTTTGAACTATGAGCAAAATTTTGGCAATTGATACCTCAACCAACCGAACATCAGTCGCTGTAGTAGATGGCGAACATGTGATCTTCTCCGCCTTTCATGATGACCCACTTGCGCATGGCGAGGTCTTGCCGAAGCTGGTTCGTGATGCACTGCAGGCATGTAACGAGATTGATCTGGTTGCAGTAGGAATGGGTCCTGGACCTTTTACAGGGCTTCGAGTAGGGATTGCTTTTGCGCAGAGCTTTGCGTTAGCCCGAAATATTCCATGGCACGGCGTTGGCTCACTTGATGCAATCGCTGCTGGATTAGGTAGTGGCGAAGTCGTTGTGACCATTGATGCCCGTCGCAAGGAAGTTTTCTGGGCACGGTTTAAAGATGGGATTCGCATTACCGAACCCGATGTTGCCTCGCCCTTAATGTTGCCATCCGATGTCGCTGTGCATCACAACGGTTCACCAGACCCAGTTCATATCGCTGCGCTAGCTCTTAAGGAAGAGAGTGTCACGCAGGCAATTTATGTCAGACGGCCTGATGCCCACCCGGCGCCAAAGGGAGTTACCTTCCGAGCGATGAACGCGATGGATTTAGTTAGCGTTTATGCGATGGAGAAAGCCTCGTACCCAGAAGATCCGTGGTCACTTGAACAATTTAAGGAAGAACTTGCTGGCAAAGATCGTTGGTATATCGTCGCCGAGCGTGATGGAAAATTAATTGGCTATGCCGGGATTTTGCATCGCGGCGATGCTTGTGATGTCTTGACGCTGACCGTGGATCCAGATGCACGTCGCCAAGGTATTGGCCGAGAAGCACTGCGCCGGCTTATTGATTGGGCCCGTAATAAGAAAACTCCAACCATCATGCTAGAAGTTCGCCAAGGAAATGAAGAGGCGATGCCGCTCTACACATCCTTTGGATTTGTTCCCATCTCTAAGCGTGCAAACTATTACGGACCAGGAATCACTGCCATTGTGATGCGCAAGGAGCTGACCAAATGAGCCAGCCTTTAATTCTCGGAATCGAAACTTCCTGCGATGAGACCGCGGTGGGAATCGTTCGAGGTCGTACTTTGCTTGCCAATGTAATCTCTTCGAGTGTCGATGAGCATGCTCGATTCGGAGGCGTCGTTCCTGAAATCGCCAGCCGCGCACATCTGGAGGCGATGCAAGGCGTATTGAAGGAAGCGCTCACCACTGCGAAAATTTCACTCCAAGATATTGATGCAATAGCAGTGACTGCCGGTCCAGGTTTGATTGGCGCACTTCTCGTCGGTGTCAGCAGCGC
>CAILWW010000107.1 GCA_903838035.1 uncultured Actinomycetes bacterium
CATCACAAAGCGGTTAACAATTGCCATGAAGCCATCGTCCGAGCCAATCATTGAGGCCACATAAAGCATTACTGCCCCCACGCAGAATCCACTCCATGAAGTGATGACGAAGGTTAGCCATGACCCGGGATGGTCCATCGCCCCAAAGCCCCATAGAATTAACCAATAAATTCCGTTAGTAAAGAGAATTTGAATCAGGGCTGAACCTAAAACTCCATTTGCAATCTGCTTACCAGATATTGGAGTAGAGCGGAGTCCGAAATAAGTTTTATTCCAAATAAATCCTGCGAGGGTTGGAAACATCGTCTCGGTCATCGCAGATTGGATAGCTGCATTTGCCAAGAGCGCTGGCGCGAGAAAGGTTAGGTATTTAACGCCATCGACGCCATTGGAATGCTTGTTGACCAAGGAACCAATTCCAGCACCGATTGAGAGTAAATAAAGCGTGGGGTTGCCGACACCGAAGAGGATGATGGATTTAAGCCACTTGCGCTGAATGATCAGGCGATGTTCAATCGCATAAAGCGAAGAGCGCCATGTCACTTCACGGGAGACGGTGCTCATTATTCGACGAGAGTTCTTCCGGTGAGGCGAAGAAATACATCTTCCAGCGAGCTTCGGCGAACTAACGATGTCATTGGCTTTAAGCCATCGTGGTTTACCTTCTCAAGTACCGCTTCAGCATCAGCGCAATACACCAAGATTCGATCCGGCAGAATTTCTAAACGATCACCATATGCCTCAAGCTTGGGAGCCATATCGGCATTTAGATTAGAACCAAAGCGAAGTTCAAGAACTTCCTTCGAAGAATATTGAGCAATCAAGCCGCTGGGAGAGCCCTCGGCCATAATCTTTCCGCCATCCATCACGACCAGGCGATCACAAAGTTGCTCCGCCTCGTCCATGTAGTGCGTGGTCAAGATCAGGGTTACGCCATCTTCCTTGAGGCGGAAGAGTCTGTCCCACAAAATATGACGAGCCTGCGGATCAAGACCAGTAGTAGGTTCATCCAACATCAAAATCTCTGGCTCGTTTATCAATCCGCGAGCAATTGTTAAGCGACGTTTCATTCCGCCAGAAAGACTTTCGGTCTTTTCGTTACGCTTCTCTTGAAGTTGTACAAAATCGAGAAGCTCTTCCATCTTTGGCTTCAAATACTTTCGGGATAAACCAAAATAGCGGCCATAGATATACAAGTTATCGGCCACAGTTAGCTCGTTATCAAGGTGATCTTGTTGTGGAACCACACCCAAGTGAGAGCGAATCTGAGGTGCGCGCTGCTTTGGATCTAGTCCAAGAATTTCAAGCTCGCCAGAAGTACGTTCCATCGTCGCTGAGATCATTCGCATAGTGGTGGACTTTCCTGCACCATTTGGGCCCAACAGACCAAATGACTCCCCCTTGGTCACCGTGAAATCGATTCCATCAACAGCCGTGAAATCTCCGAAGCTCTTCTTCAGATTTGAGGCGCGGATAACGTAGTTATTTTCTAGCGAGGGCATCACGCAAGCCTAATGCAATCTTTAACCTGCAAAATTCAATCCTAATTGCCTAAATTTCAGGGTAAAATTTAGGTCGGCACTGGTCAATCCTGTTGGATCGACCGGCACTCCCTTGACTTTTAACGGCGGAAGCGCAACATCGGTAGCACGCGCAACAAAGCGTTAAAGACTGCTTAATTTATTTTTCAGGTTTAGAATAAAATTTCACCCAGCGCCAGAAGTATAAGTTTCTTAAATCCTATCCAAGCTTTGAGCTTCGGTCTTATGAGGCCTGTGTATTGGCTGAAGTCGAAATGAATTCTGATTATTCAACCGCTGCGAGTGGCGGATTTCGAGATTTGATCCACCCTTTAAGCCGGGATTCATGCATTACAACGAGATTGTTATTCCAGTTAAAAAGCTCGTATTGGGCGTAATTTGAGTGCAGCATCGTTCTTAGCGGCGCCGTTGATAACGCCTTCATTGAGCCCGCCGCCAGGAGAGCTATATTGATACCAAACGTAATCGGAGTTAATGGCGCTGGAACTTAGGTAGTTAGCGCTAGCGAAGCCACCTTGAACATAAGAGGCGGCTGGACCGGCTCGCTGCGTGAGATCACGAGTTTCGCCGCGGGCCCAAGCAAGCAATTGATTCAATTCAGTGGGATTTGGCAAATACCAATCCGATAGTGAATTACCGGCGTAGGCGTGTGCTGCGCCAGCGGCATATGCACAACTGGCGAGAACACACGAACCTTGTTGGGCAACAATTGCGAGCGTATTGGCATATCCAGCTCCAAGTTCTGCTCCTGGATTTGCTGGGTTTTGTAGAACGGTAACAGCATTGGTATCAAATGCATCTAACGAGCCGATGTTAGTTAAACCTGGAACATCGATATTTTGGAAGCCGCTCTTTGCCCATCGCAAGAACGGATCGCCGCTTCCATTAAACCAAGTATTTGCCGGCACTTCGAGATAGTGGCAGAGACCACCTGTGGGGCTACCGGTCGATGAATTTGTGGGGCCGCAATTAAATCCAACAGTGCTGACGTAGAAGACAGTTCCCCCTCCTGGACCAGTATCACCAACTGCACAAGCACCACCTGCTGAACATGATGCAGGTGCGATGGTTAAGGTTGGCGCCTTTGGCATTTCTGCAGTTGTAACAGCGCTGCTGGTTGCTACATATCCAGAGAGTCCGTCAAGGCTGACTGCGATGATTTGAAAAGAGTATTTCGTACTTGGTTTTAATTTATAAACATATAGAGAAGTAAGTCCAGTTGTTCGCGCACCCGTGACCGTACCCGTGGTCAAATTCTTAATTAAGTAATAGGCGATAGGCGCATCCGTTTTAGCCGGAGGTGCAAGGGTCAACAGAGCACCATCAATGCCCAGGGGTGTGATACGAATGATTTGTTGTGTAATTGGAGCTGCAACCGAACGAGAGTAAAAATTTGTGGTTTGGTACTTGGGGCATGTGGTACGAATCAATTGATATGTAAGCTCTGAATTTTTCGTAGTACACACAATGATCTTTAAGCTATTTGCTCCTGAGTTAATGGAGTTATCTGATTGGTTTAAATGCCATATAGTCGTAAAAGTTGAAGCGGGACAAGCGGCTACATCCGAATGAAGAATAATTTGAGCATGCGTCGATGGATTAATACAGGAAATGATGGTGGGTTGAGGCGTCGAGGCCTGCGATGTAGAGGCTGTGGAGAGCAACCCTGAGGTGAAAACCAATACGAAAGCAAGCGAGACTAATTTGCGCATTTTCGCCAATTCTCTGAATATTGGATGAATGGTGCGCCTGAAGGG
>CAILWW010000108.1 GCA_903838035.1 uncultured Actinomycetes bacterium
ACACTGGAAGGATTTTAAGTCCTCTGTCTCTGCCATTGGACTACGGGGGCGGCAGGTAATTTGAGAAGTCTACTAGGTGCATTACTGACCGCTGACAAGCTGTAATCACATTCTGGAGGTTGAAATAACACTGAGTACTTTTGTACAAAAGTGTAAATGATTTGTACTATAGCCGCATGACTACTCTCACCATTTCAGAGTTACGAGCCGATATTTCACAGGCGGTAAAGAGTTCCAAAAAGGCGCCAGTAACCATTCTCAAGCATGGCGAGACCGTTGCCTATCTTCTCCATCCCTCACTTTATGAAGAGATGATGAACGCACTTGAAGAACTTGAAGATATCGCCGCATACGATAAGGCCAAGGCTCGCAAGGAAGATTCTGTGCTTTGGAGCGAAGCTCGAAAAGATCTGGGTTTGGCTTGAGCCAATTTACTGTCCGAATTGAGCGAACTCCATCTAAATTTCTAAAGTCCATACCTTTGAAGGACCGAAAGCGAATAGATATAGCTCTAACTCTTTTAGCCGAGAATCCAATTCCACCAAATTCAAAGAAGCTTGTAGTTCGAAATGGTTATCGGTTAAGGGTAGGAAATTATCGAATCATCTATGAGATTCAGCGATTGATTTTGATTGTTACTGTCATCGATATTGGACACCGGCGAGAGATTTACCGCTAACCTTCTATTATGCGCAAATCTCGATTGGCTCTTTTCGTATTATCAATCCTCGTCACGACAAGTGCTTCTGCACATGCCATGGGATCGGGCGATAAATATCAAGATTTGCAAACAGGTGTGACTTATGTGATTTATAAGCCCACAAATACCTTGAAGCTGCCAGTGCTAAATTTTGAGGTTCGCCCTTGCCGGCTATTTCCAAAAAAGGATGAGTATCTCCTCGCTGGCTTCGGCGGCATGGATCATGGAATTGCTTTGGTAGAAACCGACGCGAAATATAACTGCACTGGCGTAGACCACCCTAAGCCCCTTGGAACCGTCATGATTAATGGCATCAAAGCCCAGGTAGGAATTTACTGCGCGGTCTCCAAGTGTCCCGCTTCAGCGTTTAGCCAATACGGCGGAGAAATTACTTTCGTTACACCGAAGCGAGGGTCGCTCAACTCAACTTACATTCGCTTGGGAACTCAAGGTGGATTTACTTTAAGGCAACTCACTGACTTTGCCATTGGGTTAAAGCCAGTCGGTGCTAAATAGCCTTACTTCTCTTTTCCGAGTTTTACCTTCATTTTCACGGAATCGCCGCACTCAACGCCAAGTTCTTTACGAACCACTTCTTTAATTGGCACTAAATAACGTCCATCTTTGGGAAAGACAGCGGTTGTCCAAGTAGTTTTTTTGATGGTTGCGGTGACATAAAGGACTCCCCATCCATATGTATATTCCTTTGCCACGCTCTTGATAATCTTGCTATCTGCCTCGTCAATGGGAATAAAGTAGAACGGAGCAGGACCGCGCCACTCAATAATTTCGGTTGAAACGTTAAATTCCATATTTAACTTCCTAGCGCTTTCTTAATTACTTGATCGAGCATCCTCTCGGTTAATTTACCCGTGAATGTGTTCTGTTGACTAGGGTGATAACTACCAACAATCTTTAACTCTTTACTTGCTAAATTCTTAACTTTTACGACTACACCGTGACCAAACTTCGGCCGAGGTTTTGGGATAGCGAAATCCATAGATGCAAGTTGGGTAAAGAGGGCGGTCCAGGCAAAGTTGCCTAAGACAAGAATTGATTGTGCGGTGGGCATCAATAACTCTAACTCGCGCGCAAAAAATGGCGCACAGGTATCGCGCTCGTCATTGCTCGGTTTGTTATCTGGCGGTGCACAACGTACTGCGCAAAAAATTCTGGTTTTATAAAGTTCTTGCCCATCATCTTTACTTGAACTGGTTGAAAGCTTTGCTAAGCCTGCTTTATGCAGCGCTCGATATAACCAATCACCAGAGCTATCTCCGGTAAAAACCCGTCCGGTTCGATTTGCACCATGAGCGCCAGGAGCCAGACCCAGGATGAGAAGAGATGCATCTGCGGGACCAAAGCCCGTGACCGGCTTTCCCCAATATTTCTCAGCTTGATATGACTTACGTTTTGTTTGCGCTACCTCTTCCCGCCATTCGACTAGACGTGGGCAGAGCGTGCACTTAGTTATTGCAGAATCTAATTGAGCAAGCGTCTTAATCTTCATCGATCTCTTGGGTCATCTCATCCAAGACATCTTCAGCGCCCTCATCAATTCCTTCAACGATCTCTTCTTCTGCTTCCAGAACTTCTTGTGAGATTTCAGGAGGCGGAGCCATAAGTCCCCAAGCAATTCCGTCGAGAATATCGGATTCAGAGGCGACAAATTCAGTTGCGCCAGTTGCAAGCATTACGCGAGAGAGAACCAAGGCGCCGGCGGCAATCACATCGACCCGGCCTGGATGCATATAACCAAGTGCAGCGATTTCGTCTCGTGACATCAGAGAGAACTGTTGAGCGATTCCAAAAACTTTCGAAGCGGGAATTCGGGAGAGGTGAATTGAATAGCGATCGTATTCATTCAATCCGAGCGCAGCGGCCGCAACGGTTGTGGCAGTTCCGGCGACAGCAATCACAGTGGTGGCCTTCTTAATTGGGACGCTTCGCGCCGCATCAGCAATTGCATCATCGATATCGCTGATTGCCTCTGCTACATCGCGAGCTGCGGGTGGAGCAGTTTTGAGGTGGCGTTCGGACATTCGAACGCAACCAATGTTGACGCTCTTTGCCTTCTCTACCGATTCAGATCCAAAGACAAACTCAGTGGAGCCGCCACCGATATCGACAACAAGATAGGGAGCGCCCATTCCCTTTAGCTCCTTAGTGGCGCCAAGAAAGGAGAGTGAGGCCTCTTCGGCACCTGGAATTACTTCAGGTTCAATACCAAGAATCTCACGAACTCCATCGATGAAGAGTGCCCGATTACTGGCATCGCGAGTGGCCGAAGTGGCGCAGAATCGAATCTTCTCTACGCCCTTTGCGGCAATGATTTCGGCGTATTTGCGAGTTGCTTCCAGGGTACGTTCGATTGCCTCGGGATTGAAAGCTTTGTGCTTATCTACACCTTGTCCAAGTCGAACAACTTCCATCTCGCGAACGACTTCTCGAAAATTATCGCCATTAATATCGGCAATGAGAAGACGAATGGAGTTAGTTCCGCAATCAATGGCCGCGACTCTAGTCATTACTTGCTCTTCTCTGCTAGTGATTCATTGGCACAACTATCGGACTCCCACCATTTTGGCAGGGCAGCAAGTGCCTCATCTCCAAACGGATTTACTCCCGACCCTGCTGCAAGTGAATGTGCAACGAGCGAATGAAGGCACTTAACTCGAGTTGGCATTCCGCCAGCGGTAATTCCAGCTACTTCTGGCACATCCATCTTGAGCGCGCCACGAGCAGCTAAATAATCATCATGAGCTGCTGCGTATTGGCCCGCAATCTCCGGATCGGTTCCAAGTCGCGCCTCCATCTCGGCCATCATTCCCGTTGTTTCCAAGGTGGAGATAGCACCGGTCAGACGGGGGCAGGTGGCGTAATAGAAAGTCGGGAAGGGAGTTCCATCAGAGAGGCGAGGTGGGGTTTCAACAACTGCAGGCTTCCCACAAGGACAGCGATAAGCGATGGCATGAACATCGCGCGGAGTTCGGCCGAGCTGAAGCTTTATTGCTTCTAAATCTTCTGGCGTCGGCTGCTCACTCACAGGGCAATCTTACGGATTTGTACCGGTATTGGTAATCGTGATGCTGGAGATGAGGCGTCCATACCAAGGAAGACCGGATGCTATTTGTGATGCTACAGGCGCTGCGGGAGTATCCCCAGATTTCTTGGGATCAGGAGCACCGATGACTGAATATTGATTTTCACCGGGAAAGACAAAGTGCAATCTTGTGCGCGCTTGTTGTGCGACATATGTCGGGTCATCCCACTTGGCCAGCTCTGCTTTAGCTTCGATAACAGAAGCCTTGCTCTCAGCGAGTTGCCCATGAAGTGCGTTGATTTGTGCGCGTTGAGCGAAGTATCGCTGCATCGGCGGAAAAAGCGTTAAAGCCATCAAGAAAAGGACGGTGACAAATGCCAAGGCGCGACCAGAAATCCCCCGAGAAGAAACTATCTTCGCGAGGGATTTCTTTGGACCTGCCATCTTTGGAAGTTTTACTTACCTGTGAACCGTGGGAAAGCGGAACGACCAGCATAAAGTGCTGAATCGCTGAGCTCTTCTTCGATTCGAAGTAATTGGTTGTACTTAGCAACGCGCTCCGAACGAGCAGGTGCACCCGTCTTGATCTGACCGCACTCAAGTGCAACAGCCAAATCTGCAATCGTGGTGTCCTCGGTCTCGCCAGAACGGTGTGACATCATCGAGCGATATCCCGCGCGATGTGCCATAGAAACCGCATCGATTGTCTCTGAGAGAGTTCCGATTTGGTTTACCTTCACCAAGAGCGCATTTGCGGTATCGGAAGCAATTCCCTTTGCTAGACGCTCGGGATTGGTGACGAACAAGTCATCGCCAACTATCTGAATTTTATTGCCGAGTTCAGCAGTCATCTTTGCCCAGCCAGCCCAGTCATCCTCATCGAGTGGATCTTCGATGGAGACGATGGGATATGAAGCTACGAGATCTGCGTAATAAGCGATCATTTCATCAGAACTTTTCTGCTTTCCTTCGAAGGCATACTTGCCCTTCTCGTGGAATTCTGTGGCTGCAACATCCATGGCGAGCGCAATATCTTTGCCGGGCTTGTAGCCAGCTGCGGTAATTGCCTCGAGGATGAGATCGAGAGCGGCGCGGTTGCTCTCTAAGTTAGGGGCAAATCCACCCTCATCGCCGATGCTGGTTGGAAGACCATGCTTCTTCAAAATTGATTTGAGGGAATGATAAATCTCAGCACCCCAGCGGAGAGATTCGCGAAATGTAGGGGCTCCGATTGGCGCAATCATAAATTCTTGAACATCAACGTTGGTATCAGCGTGGGCTCCACCGTTGAGAATATTCATCATAGGAACCGGCAGCGTGTGGGCGGTTGGTCCACCGATATAACGGAAGAAAGAGAGGTCTGCGCTCTCGGCTGCCGCGCGTGCCACTGCAAGGGAGACACCAAGAATTGCATTTGCGCCGAGCTTGGACTTGTTCTTTGTGCCATCTAGATCAATCATCTCTTGATCAATCAGGCGTTGATCTTGTGCATCGAAACCTGAAACGGCGGGCGCGATTTCATCATTGACGAAATCGACTGCCTTTTCTACACCTTTGCCGAGGTAGCGCTTGCCACCATCGCGAAGTTCGGCCGCTTCAAATGCACCGGTGGATGCACCACTTGGTACTGCGGCGCGAGCACTTGATCCATCTTCTAGAACTACTTCTACTTCGACGGTTGGGTTTCCGCGAGAATCTAAAATTTCCCGGGCGTGTACTGCTTCAATTAAAGCCACTCTAAACTCCTAAAACTGAGTTAATAATAAGAAAATCGACCACCATGTCGAAGATGACCACATTCTATTTCAGATTGTCAGGAAAAGGTAAAAGTTAGGCCTCAGCCTTAGTAATTGCCTCGATATATCCCTTTGTTGCTGCCCGAAGCGCCGCCTCTGGATCGAGTCCCTGCTCATGAGCTTGGCTCAAAATACCGAGGAGTAATTCACCCAAATCTTCTTGCGAGAGTCCAGCCTCGATTTTTACCGGCTGCGAAACTTTTATATCGAGGCCAAATTTCTCGGCCCGGTACATTAATTTTGAAGCAAGTGCCATCGACGGTTGCCCTAGTGGAACGCCTTCTATCGCAGAGGTTCGCCCTTTCTCTTGCGCTTTCAGGGCTTCCCAATTCTCGAGGACTTCTTCGCTGGAAGAGACTTTTACATCGCCAAAGACATGGGGATGGCGGCGAACTAATTTATCTGCCACTCCACGTGCCACTTCTTCGACATCAAACGGATCGAGCTTGTCATCTTCTGCCATGCGAGCATGAAAGAAAACTTGCAGGAGTACATCTCCGAGTTCTTCGCGCATCGCGATGCGATCGCCGAGCTCGACCGCCTCGAGGAATTCATACGACTCCTCCAGCAAATACTTGAGCAGCGATTCATGAGTTTGTTCAGCATCCCAAGGACATCCACCTGGAGAACGCAAGCGATCCATCACTTCGCGAAGGCGAAGGAGCTCAGACTTTTCGCTACTCATCTTGAGGTTTTCGCTAAGTATTATTTGGTGACGACTGCAGAATTTGCAGATGCGTCAACAATATTTGCATTTACCGAATCCCACTTGCCATAGCGCTTATTGATAACTACGCCTTCTTTCTTGGCAGTTGTCGCGACGAGTGATTGAACGGCGGCACCGTTGGTGTTATCTACACCAGCTGAAGTCGCAAGATTGCCGAGCGCTGCAGAGATCATGGTGGTCTTCACATAAATATCGAAATCTTCGGGAGCGATGTTGGCATTTACAAGTGCGCTGGGAAGCGCCTTCTCTCCACCAACTTGTGTCACAAGGGCAGCACGTTGCTTTGCAATTTCGGCAGCGGTCGGCGAAATCTTGTACTTAGTACCAACATCACCGAGGAGGATCGATATGACGTGGAAACGGAGTACTTCTTGGCTCAACTTTACGCCGGTGCTGAGGTTCATTCCTGAGGTATTGACCTTGGCACGCTCATCGAGAATGGATTTAACTTCTTTCTCCACGGTATTTACGGAAACGTTTGTCTTGCCGACGGTAGCTGCTGTGTCGTTAGTTGAGCATCCTGATAGGAGCAAGAGGCCAATGGCACCTGCCATAACCGATACTGTCGACTTGGTAGTTAAACGCTTCACAATGTTCTCCGATCAAATTTCTCTTATGGGTGCTCTCGCAACTTCACTGCTG
Organism: uncultured Actinomycetes bacterium; assembly: GCA_903838035.1. GTDB lineage: Bacteria > Actinomycetota > Actinomycetes > Nanopelagicales > Nanopelagicaceae > AAA044-D11. The sequence continues at coordinate 6,909 of CAILWW010000108.1, forward strand.
TTACAGCTGGCGCCACGATCGTATTGAGAACCTCAATCGCCCACGGCAGAGCAGAAGTATCTCCTACTTCCCCACCAGCAATCCAATTCGGCGCAGCGCTCTTTGCCACCATCACCTGTGATGTGGCTGCTTTCACCAACGAACCAGGGTAGACGCGGTTAAGGCGAAGGGAAATGGACTCAGGAAGTACTAATGGCGAGAGTTTGAGGAACTTGCCTTGAAGGACAACCTCAGTCAATCCGAGCTGCTTCGCCATCACCCGCAGAGCAGCAACTGAGAAGAGATCAACTGCCGGTTGTGGAAGCGCGCCAAATCTATCGATGAGCTCTTCGCCAATTGCATCAAGATCTTCCTGTGACGCCGAATCGGCCATACGTCGATAGATATCAAGCCGCAATCTCTCCGACGGCAAATATTCGGTCGGAATGTGTGCGGTAATAGGTAACTCCACTTTGCACTCTTTGATTCGAGGTTCATCGCTGGCATCCGGAACAAATCCGCTCTTGTATTCACTGACGGCCTCACTGACCATGCGCATATATAAATCAAATCCGACTTCAGCGATATGACCTGATTGTTCGCCTCCGAGCAGGTTTCCAGCGCCACGAATTTCTAAATCTTTAAGCGCCACCTGCATACCTGAACCTAAATCTGAATTTGTGGCAATCGTCTTTAAGCGATCGTGCGCCACTTCCGTAAGTGGCTTATCTGGCGAAAAGAGAAAATAGGCATACGCGCGCTCACGGCTTCGACCAACGCGACCACGCAATTGATGGAGTTGCGAGAGTCCATAATTTTCAGCGCGATCCACAATTAAAGTGTTGGCATTGGGAACATCAATTCCATTTTCAATAATGGTGGTTGATACGAGAATGTCGAACTCGCCCTCCCAAAATGCCAAAATTACATCCTCTAAATCTCGCTCATTCATCTGCCCGTGGGCAACGCGAATTCGGGCTTCTGGAACTAACTTCTTGAGCCGTTCTACGACAGCATCGATACTCTCTACCCGATTGTGTACAAAGAAGATTTGACCATCTCGTAATAATTCACGATGAATAGCTGCGGTGATTTGTTTATCATCAACCGGCCCAACATAGGTAAGAACGGGATGTCGCTCTTCCGGCGGAGTGGTGATGTTGGACATCTCTCGAATTCCAGTAATTGCCATCTCTAGCGTTCTTGGAATTGGGGTAGCCGACATGGAGAGTACGTCGACATTGGTACGGGTCTTTTTTAGCTCTTCTTTATGCCCGACGCCAAAGCGTTGTTCCTCATCGACAATCACCAATCCCAAATCCTTGAATTGAACATCCTTTGAGAGAAGTCGGTGGGTACCAATCACAATATCTAGTGAGCCATCTTCAATACCGGAGATAATCTCCTTGGTGACCTTTGGTGAATTGAAACGGGAAAGCCCCGCAACCTTTAACGGAAAGCCGGTATATCTTCCTTGAAAAGTGGCTAGGTGTTGTTGGACGAGCAAAGTTGTTGGAACGAGTACTGCAACTTGTTTACCATCTTGAACCGCCTTAAATGCAGCCCGAATTGCGATTTCGGTCTTGCCATATCCCACGTCACCACAAACCACTCGGTCCATAGGATGTGCCTTCTCCATGTCACGTTTTACTTCTTCAATGGTAGAAAGTTGATCTGCAGTTTCCACATAAGCAAATGCCTCTTCCAGCTCTCGCTGCCATGGGGTATCGGTCGAGAATGCATATCCCGGAGCAGCCATGCGCGCGGCATAAAGTTGAATGAGTTCGGCAGCAATTTGCTTGACTGCTTTGCGAGCCTTGCGTTTAGCGTTCTGCCAATCGGCGCCACCAATTCGATGAACCGTTGGCGCTTCGCCGCCCACATATTTGGTTACTTGTTCCAGGGTATCGGTCGGCACATATAGACGATCAGCGGGTTGCCCACGTTTGGATGAGGCATACTCAATGACGACATACTCGCGCGAAATACCGCCCACAGTTCTTTGAATTAATTCAATATATCGACCCACACCATGTTGTTCATGAACTACATAATCCCCTGGCTTAAGTTCAATGGGATCAATCGCTTTTTTGCGCCGAGAAGGCATGCGCGGACCATCTTTACCACCGCTTCGCTGGCCAGAGATATCTCGCTCGGTAATAAGCGCGGTCTTCCACTCCTGTGATGTGAATCCGTGCTGAATTTCAGAGGTCAAGAGATAGATAGCGTCGGTAGTGAGTGCGGCGTTTACCTCTCTAATAACCCGAACCGGTAGACCCTCTTCGATGAGCAGATTCTGATATCGCTCGAGCATGCCATGCCCGGTTGCGCTAAAAATAACTTGGAATCCTTGAGCAAACCAATCTTTTACATCCTCGATAAATGGCTCAACTTTTCCATCATAAATCGGAAGTGCGCGTAGAGATTCAAGCAGATTGTTCGCTTCCGGATCTGTGGCATATTCATTGAGTTGGCGCCAATTAATTTTTAAATCACTGCATTGGCGCTTTAAATCATCAATTTCATAATATCCACCAGCGCCGAGCTCACCGCTGAGATCTATCGGCGCACTCGCTCCAAGTGCGGCGTTAGACCAAGAGGCTTCTAGAAATTCTTGGTTGGTAGCGATTAAATCCAACGATCGTGAATTCACGCGCTGGGAGTCGATGCATATAACCTCAAAATTATCTGGCAGGTAACTAATAAGAGAGCTCATCTCTCCTTTCAGCGCCCCAGCCAGCGATTCCATTCCCTCCACGGATATTCCCTCGGAAAGTTTGTGGGCGATTTCGCTGACTTGTGGAAATTGCGTCGCGAGATACGCCGCTCGCTGCTTAACTTCATCCGAAAGTAATAACTCCCGGCAGGGGAAAAGAAGTAGCGGTTCAATTACCGGTGCATAAGTACGCTGATCCGCGACGGTGAAATATGCAATCTCCTCAATCTCATCTCCGAAGAAATCTAGACGAATGGGATGGTCTTGATCGGCCGGAAATAGATCAACGATTCCACCACGTACTGCAAACTCACCTCGGCGTTCAACCAGATCGGTTCGGTTGTAACCAAAATAAGAGAGTTGGGCAACAAGTTGAGCAATCGTTGTTTGGGTTCCAACTTCCAAGATTGGAAAACTCTCCTGCATGAGATCAGCGATAATTGGTTGAATTAATCCGCGAATCGAAGTGATAAGAACTTTTACTGAGTTTGGATTTGTGGTGAGTGTATGTAGCGTCTTAAATCTCTTTGTTACCGTGTCACTCTTTGGGGAAAGGCGTTCGTGAGGAAGGGTCTCCCAAGGCGGAAATATGAGCGCGCCACCACCCAGATATGAATTGACTTCATCAAAGAGATATTCAGCGGTGCGAGATGATGTTGTGACGACAAGCAATGGATTGGATTGGGATAAGGTGCTGAGCAGAAATCCATGCGCACTCGCCGGAGCAACAATTTCATCGCC
>CAILWW010000109.1 GCA_903838035.1 uncultured Actinomycetes bacterium
CCGAAGCTCACGCTGAAGAAGATAAGCAGCGTCGTGAAGAGGCAGATACTCGCAATGCCGCAGATGGTCTTGCCTATCAAACCGAGAAGTTCCTCAAGGAAAATGGCGAGAAGTTCACCGAAGGTGAGAACCTCGAGAAGAAGACCGAACTCGAAGCAGCCCTTGCTACTTTGAAATCTTCCATCGAAGGATCAGATCTCTCCGCCATCAAGTCCAACACCGAGAAAGTCTCTGAGTTGTCACAACAACTTGGCGCAGCTCTCTATGCAGCTAATGCAGCAGCCAGCGAAGCACCAAAAGAAGATGATGGTGTGCAGGATGCTGAAGTAGTTGACGAGGCCTAATCGCTAATGAGTGAAAATACGAACACCGGCGCAGAGGGCTCTGAACAAGAGCTCTCTGATGCTGTCGATGAAGCACTTGCCGAGGCGAACGTTGTTGTTGATGAAGTATCAACACTGACTGCCGACCTACAAAGACTTCAAGCCGAGTACTCCAATTACCGCAAGCGAGTAGAACGCGACCGCGCGATTGCGCACGAGTTCTCTACCTCACTTGTTGTTCTTGAATTACTTCCAGTCCTCGACGATATCGCTCGCGCTGAGGCGCATGGTGAACTCACCGGGGGCTTCAAAGCTGTTGCCGATCAACTCACAAATATCACAACCAAACTTGGTTTAACTAAGTTTGAAGATATCAACGTGCCTTTTGATCCAATGATTCACGAAGCGCTCATGCACAACACCTCAAGCGAAGTTACTGAAACAACAGCAACCCAAGTACTGCGTCCTGGCTATAAGTTCAAAGATAAAGTCATTCGCACTGCTCAAGTTGCCGTAACCGATCCGGAGAACTAATCATGGCCGCCAAAGATTTGTATGAGAAGGATTTGTATCAAATCCTTGGCGTGAAAAAGAGCGATGATGATGCCGCCATTAAAAAGCAGTATCGCAAGCTGGCCCGCGAGCTTCACCCTGATAAAAACAAGGGCGACAAGAAATTAGAGGAGCGTTTCAAAGAGGTCTCTGAGGCCTATGAAACGCTCTCTGATTCCAAAAAGCGCGCCGAATATGACGAGATGCGCGATGCCTTTAAATCTGGTCGCAGGCCACCCCAATCTGGATTTGGCGGCGGACAAGGCCCTCAAGGCGCAGATTTCAGCGACTTCTTTAATAATGCCGGTGGCGGCCCACAAGATATTTTCTCCTCCCTCTTTGGTGGCGGTCGTGGACCGCGTCGTGGCGCTGATCTTCAATCCGAAATCACTATTTCATTTCGCAATTCACTAAACGGAACCGAAGTAACCATTCCTGCCCAAACTCGTGGCGGATCCAGTGTGACCACCCGAATTCCTGCTGGCATCAACGATGGTGCAAAAATAAAATTAAAGAATCGTGGCGCACCTGGTGAGGCGGGCGCCGGAGATTTATATATCACCGTGCATGTCACTAAGCACCCGGTCTTTACTCGCAAAGATGCCAATCTACTTATGACGCTTCCGGTCACCTTCACCGAAGCCGCGCTCGGTGCAGATATCAAGATCCCCACCATTGATGGTGATGAAGTAACCGTTCGCATTGCACCTGGTACACCAAATGGTCGGACCCTTCGCGTTAAAGGTCGCGGAGTAAAGACAGCAAAAGTCACAGGCGATTTACTCATCACGGTTGAAGTTCAAGTTCCACAACGAGTTGATGGAAAAGCAGAGGAAGCGCTTAAGGCATTTGCTGAAGCAACAAAAGAATTTGATCCACGAGCCGAGTTGGCACAGAGAGCACGGGCATAATGAGCGAGAACGAATTTACCGAACATTCCGATGACGAGGCGGTTTATGTAATTTCCGTTGCATCACAACTCTCTGGAATGCATCCGCAGACTCTTCGCCAATATGACAAGTTAGGTCTGGTCTCGCCAGGACGCACATCTGGTCGTGGCCGCCGTTACTCACTTCGAGATATCGCCTCGCTTCGCAATATCCAACGCTTGGTTGGGGACGGTATTAATTTGGCCGGCATTAAGCGCATCATGGAGTTGGAATCCGCCGTTGCGTCGATGGCGATTGAAATGGCGAAGCTGCGCACTGAAGTTGATGCCCTGATCGAGGCGAACCCTCCCAAAGGACTTGTGCGACGCGAGAAACCCACCATCGTCGTATACAAAGAAGATAAGTAATTTAGATAGGGTTCTGACATGTCATCACGCGAAGAACTCAAAAAAGAAATCCTCACAAAGGCCGTTGTTCACGGAAAAGTTATTCTCTCTTCCGGCAAAGAGGCTGATTACTACGTTGATCTTCGTCGCGTAACACTTGATGCTGTAGCCGCCCCACTTGTTGGTGAAGTGATGCTCGAACTTACTAAAGATATGGATTACGAAGCCGTTGGCGGTCTCACCCTTGGTGCCGATCCTGTTGCTACAGCAATGATGCACACCGCGGCTAAACAAGGTCGCCAGCTTGATTCATTTGTAGTTCGCAAAGCCGAGAAGGCACACGGACTCCAACGTCGTATCGAAGGTCCTGATGTAAAAGGTCGTCGCGTACTTGCTGTCGAAGATACCTCGACCACTGGAGGCTCTGTTATGACCGCGGTCGAGGCTTTGAAAGAAGCTGGCGCAATTGTTGTTGGGGTTGCGGTCATTGTTGAGCGCGGAGCTGCGCCATTGATCGAGCAGAACGGCTTGGAATATCGAGCGGCCTATCAGCTCGCAGATCTCGGTCTTTAATTAATTAGCTTTAATTAAGTCCCTCACAATTCTTTCAAGAGGGATAAGAAGTTCAAATAGAATCGTAAATCCTCGGGACTCGTCAATGTTCTTAATGTCATGGGCTAATTTATTTCGCATCGCCGTGAACTCGTCCCAAGGAAGAAGTTCCTTAAAATCTTTGAACTGCGAATTACGATGAAGGCCAGAATGAATCCGAATCAAATTCATTCTCATAGAGTCCTTAGCCATCAGAGTTGTATCCGAAAGCTGATCGGATGATTCTTCTACGTATCTGGATGCGATTCGTACACGATCAATAAAGTAGAGAACTAAACTAAAAGAAAGCGCATATTCAATCTGACTCAAAGCGAAACAGAATTCTCTTGAAGTGCCTTTTCAAATCCCGGATAGAGCCCATTGAGATCTGTGAGGTATGTTCTCATTCTTAAACATTCTTCAAGCTCGGAAATTAATGAATAGATTTTCCGATTGAGGTCCTGTTTCACATAAAACTCTATGAACTGGGCTTCGAAATCTTCATTGCTATATGGTTCATAATTTCTAAATCGAAGATCATCAACGCCGTATTTTGCGGCAATACGGATTAATTCTTCGCGACGCTTCAAAACAAATTCTGGAATTTCCTTCATGAATATGAAGATACTCAGAATTCCAATTACTCGGAGTAAATATTAATTACAAGAAATAGTTATGAGAGATGGCGACGAGTACGCCACTCTTTGACGCCTTCCCAGAGAATCGGCGCAATTGAAACCAGCACAATCACGGCAACAATAGGCAGAACATATTTATCGACTGAACCCTTGAGCTTTTCACCGAGGCCATAGCCGACCCAGATAAATCCTTCGGTCCAGACAAGTGCGCTGACAACGTTCCAGAAGAAGAATTTACGATAAGGCATCTTGATCATGCCGGCGATGGGATTGACCAAATGGCGAACTACTGGAATGAAGCGAGCCAAGAAGACAGCCTTTGCCGTGCCGTACTTGCGCATCCATTTGCTGGCACTTTCCAGGCGGTCGGGGTGGAAGAACTTGGAGTTCGGGTTGGTAAATAGCTTGGCGCCATAGCGATGGCCGATGTGGTGGCCAATCGATGAACCTAGGATGGCGGCCAATGGGGCGCCAATGGCCAACCAGACCAGAGAGATATGTATATGAATAACCGAGCCGGTTCCCGAGGCAGCCACACCCGCAATAAAGAGGAGTGAGTCGCCCGGTAAGCCAACAACCAGCGGCAGGGCGGTCTCTAGGGCCAGAAGGGTGAAGATTCCGGCCAAACCGAAGGTATTGATCGCGTTTTGAGCGTTAAAGATATTCATATGACCTGAACCATACCTCCTATTTCTCCCCAAGGCTGGAATCCCTGTGTAACCTTTCCGCGATAAGTGTCCACCGACGCACACTACGAGGAGTCAACCTGTGTCCAATCTGGTCCAAGTAACCGGTTCGAATCTGAACTATGTATATGCCGTTCTGGCAGTTTCCCTCATCGCTCTCGCAATCGCCTTCGCACTTCGTGCCCAGGTTTTGGCTGCCAGCGATGGAACCGCCAAGATGAAGGAGATCGCAGCCGCTGTTCAAGAAGGCGCAGCTGCCTATCTCAACCGACAATTCAAGACGCTCTCCGTCTTTGTTGTCATCGTCTTCTTCTTACTCTTTGCACTCCCAGGTCACACCGATATTCGTATCGGCCGTTCGATCTTCTTCCTTCTCGGAGCGCTCTTCTCAGCCGCCGTTGGTTACAACGGTATGTGGCTGGCAGTTCGCGCGAATGTTCGCGTAGCTGAAGCTGCTCGCCAAAACTCCGCCGAAGGCGCAGTCAAGATTGCTTTCCGCACCGGTGGCGTTGTTGGTATGACCACCGTTGGCCTCGGACTTCTTGGCGCCTCCCTTGTTGTGATTATCTATCGCGAGAACGCACCATCAGTTCTCGAAGGTTTTGGTTTTGGCGCTGCAATGCTCGCGATGTTTATGCGCGTAGGCGGCGGTATCTTCACTAAGGCTGCCGATGTTGGCGCCGACCTCGTCGGTAAAGTCGAACAGGGCATTCCAGAAGATGACCCACGTAACGCCGCAACCATCGCAGATAACGTTGGCGATAACGTCGGTGACTGCGCCGGTATGGCAGCAGATCTGTTCGAGTCGTATGCCGTAACTCTTGTGGCTGCACTCATTCTCGGAAAAGCTGGTTTCGGTAACGCCGGACTTGTCTTCCCATTGATTGTTCCAGCAATCGGAATCGTCACTGCAATCATCGGTATCTTCATTACTCGACTTCGCTCAACTGATAAGTCGGCCATGCAAGCTATCAACCGCTCATTCTTTGCCTCTGCAATTATCTCTGCTGTACTCGTTGCCTTTGCGACCTATACCTACTTGCCTTCATCACTCAAGCAAATGGCTGGTCTCTCTCAAGAAGCAGCTGGCGTTAATGTCAACCCACGCGTTCTTGCAATCGGCGCAGTACTCATCGGAATTGTTCTCGCAGCTGCAATTCAATTGCTCACCGGTTTCTTCACCGAAGTTGGCAAGCGTCCAGTAAATGATGTTGCTGCATCTTCTAAAACAGGCTCAGCAACAGTAATTCTCGCTGGTATTTCAGTCGGATTTGAATCTGCTGTTTACTCAGCACTTCTTATTGCTGCTGCAGTCTTTGGTGCCTTCTTGCTCGGTGGCGGATCTATCGTCTTGTCACTCTTTGCAGTAGCACTCGCTGGTACCGGACTCTTGACCACTGTCGGCGTTATCGTCGCCATGGATACCTTCGGTCCTATCTCAGATAACGCACAAGGCATTGCTGAAATGTCTGGCGATGTTAAGGGCGAAGGCGCACAGATTCTTACCTCACTCGATGCCGTTGGTAACACCACCAAGGCGATCACCAAGGGAATTGCAATTGCAACAGCTGTACTTGCTGCAACCGCGCTCTTTGGTGCATTTACCGATGCCATTAAGAAGGCAGTTGTTGATGCC
>CAILWW010000110.1 GCA_903838035.1 uncultured Actinomycetes bacterium
CAACTGTGGCCTGTAACGAGTCAACAGCTAGAGCCCATGCACCGATTGCTGTGCCCTTACCCAGGATTGATACCTCTTCAATTCCTACCTCGATCACACTTCATACCAATTGTGGCGATATCGTTATAAACACTGAAACAATTAAAGCCCCAATAACACTTCTTTCTATTGCCCAACTTTCGTCAAATGGGTTCTACGACAACTCCTTTTGTCATAGATTATTGACGGCAGGTATTTTCATTCTGCAGTGCGGCGATCCAACGGCGACCGGTAGTGGTCGCGCCCCATGGAACATCCCAGATGAAAACCTTCCCAAGGCTGGTCCAAATAATTATCCAGAAGGTACCGTCGGGATGGCGAATTCGGGACCAAATACAAATGGCAGTCAATTCTTTTTTGTTTATGCCAATTCTGAGATTACTCCCGCTTACCCCATCTGGGGACATGTTGTTTCAGGTCTAGCAATTCTCAAGTATGTTGCTTCGCAAGGGGTAGGAGGAGGTAGAACGGAAGGTGCGCCGTTGGTTCCGTTCTCTATTAATTCTGTCGAACTTGGGTTTATCCCGATCGACACATCAACTTCCACTTCCATTCCAGAGCCAACGCCCACGCCAAACGCGCCGCTTGGCCCACTTGTTCCAGACCTTAAAGTTGGCGCTCTTCTTCAAGATGGTTTTAATGTATTGATTTCGAATTACGATCCATCGTTCTCATGGAGTTTTTCAAGTGATATCGGGAGAATTAAGTTTGATGAGATTAATAAGAAGGTTTATGTAGTTGGTCTTGAAGCAGGGCAAACGGCTACTCTTTCTGTTACTGCAATAAAGTTTGGTATTGAACCTAGAACCTCGATAATCTCGAAATTGTTTGTATTGACTGCTTCGCAAGAGGTGGAGGTGAAGGCAGCTGCTGAGGCAGCCGCTAAAGCAGCAAGTGCAAAGGCTTTGGCCGATCAAATGAATGAGAAACAAGCTGCCCTCGATAAAGAGAATGCAGTCAAGGCTGCGGCTGGAGCGGCAGAATCCAGTCAAAACAATCTACAAGATTCATTAAACAATCTCCCGACAAGAGTGAAGAACGTTCAAAGCTTGCTCAAGCGATTAGCGACTCAGATTAAGTATTTAGCATCCGCCTACCCAGCCCAAAGCGTTTTAGTTAAGCCATATCTTGAGAAGATTGCCTCAACAACTTTAATTGATTCGAGCAATCTAATATCAATTGAAAATTTTGCGAAAGACTTACAATCTCAGGTGACATCTCTAGATAAAGCCGTGGGCAAGATAAAAACTTATATTTACTGTACAAAGGGAAAAAAGAGCTCGCGGGTTAGTGGAATCAAACCCGCTTGCCCACCTGGATATTCAATAAAAATTGGAAATTAAGAAGCGCTAGCGACCGTAAGTTCTCGAACTTCGCGTTGGTTGATGATGGCAAGGCGATCATCTTCAGATAGTCCGCCCCAAATTCCATAGGGCTCTTGCAGAGTCAAGGCTTGCTTGCGACAGGCTTGAATCACTGGGCAGGATGCACAGATTGCCTTGGCGGCATTTTCGCGATTTTTTCTACGTGGGCCTCGTTCGCCATCTGGATGGAAGAACATCTCTGTGGGGTATTCGCGGCAGGCAGCATCTTGCTGCCAATCCCAATCAGAGGCGAGGGGCCTTGGTTGTTCGGGGCGAATCACGTTCATATACACAACTCTCCTTGGTTATATGAGGTACCGATGTAAGGGGAACGGTTTTGCCTTCCCACTTATTCCTCAGTTCGGCGCCGAACTGATGTGGCAACCGTCTCAAAGGCGAATCAAGGGGAGCATGGAGGCGGCTGAGCGTGGGCTGTGAAAATTTAGGCGTGGGGGCTCAACTAGACTGGGCCAATGCTTGGGCTCAATGGAAACGACGGCTTTCGTGAAAAAGTAGCCATGCTCGGTCTGACCTACGACGACGTCCTACTTCTTCCCGATGCATCCGACGTTGTTCCCAGTGAAGTTGATACAGCCACACGTTTGACTCGAAAAATCTCATTGAAGATTCCTATCGCTTCCTCTGCCATGGATACGGTTACCGAAAGCGCTATGGCCATTGCGATGGCTAAGGCTGGCGGCATAGGCATAGTTCACCGCAACTTGCCGATCGAAGATCAAGTAAAACATGTCATCGAAGTGAAGAAGAGTGGAATTGTTGGCGCCGCCGTAGGAGTAGGCGATGATGGTTATGCACGTGCCGTTGCCCTCATCGAAGCTGGCGTAGATGTGGTCGTTGTTGATACCGCACATGGTCATCACCGCGCTGTTCTGGAAGCAATCGCTCGTATTAAAAAGAGCCATCCCGATATTCAGATCATTGGCGGAAACGTTGCAACACGCGCAGGTGCACAAGCGCTCATCAATGCTGGCGCCGATGCAGTGAAGGTTGGCGTAGGTCCAGGATCTATCTGTACCACTCGTGTAGTTGCTGGAGTTGGTGTCCCACAAGTGACCGCCATTATGGAAGCGCATAAAGCATGCGTGAAAGCAGATGTCCCACTCATCGCAGATGGTGGTTTGCAATATTCAGGAGATATCGCCAAGGCGATTGTTGCTGGCGCAGATACCGTAATGCTTGGCTCTTTACTTGCTGGTTGCGATGAATCTCCCGGCGAACTCGTCGAAGTACAAGGTCGCAAGTACAAGGCCTATCGCGGTATGGGTTCACTCGGCGCAATGCAATCTCGTGGTGAACAGAAGTCATATTCCAAGGATCGTTATATGCAAGATGACGTTCTCTCTGAGGACAAGCTAGTTCCAGAAGGCATTGAAGGTAAGGTCGCTTATAAAGGCGCGGTCGCAACCACGATTCATCAACTTGTTGGAGGCTTGCGCTCCGGAATGGGTTATGCCGGCGCCGCCACAATCGCCGATCTGCAAAACAATGGACAACTTATTCAGATCACTGCTGCAGGGTTGCAGGAGAGTCACCCACACGATGTGCTCGATATCGCTGAAGCACCGAACTATGCCCGCAAAGGAAAGTAGCCAATGAACGAGATTGAGATCGGCCCTGGAAAGCGCGGCCGCGTTGCATATTCATTTGACGATATCGCGATCGTGCCAAGTCGTCGTACCCGCGACCCACAAGAAGTTTCCATTAATTGGCAGATTGATGCCTACAAGTTTTCACTCCCAATGCTTGCTGCGCCGATGGACTCAGTTGTCTCGCCCGAGACCGCAATTGCTATTGGCAAACTTGGTGGACTCGGAGTTCTCAATCTTGAGGGACTTTGGACCAGACATGAGGATCCACGCATTCAACTTGGTGAAATCGCATCGATGCCACAAGAGCAAGCCATTAAGAGAATGCAGGAGTTGTACTCAGCTCCGATTCAACCCGAGCTCATCAAGGTTCGCATCGCCGAAATTCGTGCAGCTGGCGTAACTGTTGCTGCGGCGCTCTCACCACAACGCACTGCCGAACTTCATAAAGCGGTCGTGGATGCAGGTGTTGATCTCTTTGTTATCCGTGGAACCACAGTTTCGGCAGAGCACGTTGCAACTACAAATGCTCCACTTAACCTCAAGAAATTTATCTACGAACTTGATGTGCCCGTCATTGTTGGCGGCTGTGCTACGGGTTCTGGCGCACTTCACTTGATGCGGGCCGGAGCGGCTGGCGTACTGGTCGGATTTGGCGGCGGAGCTGCTCACACAACTCGTACCGTGCTAGGAATTGCAGTACCGATGGCATCTGCGGTTGCGGAAGTTGCATCTGCTCGTCGCGATTACATGGATGAGTCCGGTGGTCGTTATGTTCATGTCATTGCCGATGGCTCAGTTGGTCGCTCTGGCGATATTGCCAAGGCCATCGCCTGCGGTGCTGACGCAGTCATGATGGGCTCGCCACTTGCTCGTGCGAGCGAAGCGCCCGGAAAAGGTTGGCACTGGGGATCAGAAGCACACCACCTCGAACTTCCTCGTGGCGACAGAGTTCATGTTGGAACAGTTGGATCGCTCGAACAAATTCTTACTGGACCTTCACATACCGCCGATGGCAGCATGAATCTCTTCGGCGCCCTTCGTCGAGCCATGGCAACATCTGGATATTCTGATTTGAAGGAATTCCAAAAGGTAGAAGTAGTTATTGATCGTGCCTAATTCTGCTCGCGAGACCGTACTCGTTGTAGATTTCGGCGCGCAATACGCCCAACTCATTGCTCGTCGAGTACGACAAGCTCAGGTCTATTCCGAGATTGTTCCTTCATCTATGCCGATTTCGCAGATGTTGGCCAAGAACCCCAAGGCAATCATCCTCTCGGGTGGACCATCAAGTGTGTATGAGGCCGGCGCACCAACTTTAGATTCAGCGCTCTTTGCTGCAGGAGTTCCGGTCTTTGGAATTTGCTACGGGTTTCAAGTGATGGCCGCTGCACTTGGCGGAACTGTTACGAAGACCGGTAAGTCAGAGTTTGGTCGCACGCAATTACAGACCACCGCAGGATCCAAGTTACTACAGGGGCTTCCTTCAACATTTAACGTTTGGATGAGCCACGGCGATAGCGTCACCGAAGCACCAAAGGGGTTTATTTCAACCTCGCGAACCTCAGATACGCCAATCGTCTCCTTTGAAAGCCCGGATGCTCAATTTGCTGGAGTGCAATTCCACCCAGAAGTACTTCATTCCGAACATGGACAAGAGATTCTGCGCCGTTGGTTAATCGACACTATTGGTTGCACCCCAACTTGGACCTCGGAAAATATCGTTGCAACAGAGGTTGAGCGAATTCGTAAAGATGTTGCCGACAAACGCGTCCTATGCGGCCTTTCCGGGGGAGTGGATTCAGCAGTCGCTGCGGCAATCGTTCAAAAAGCTGTGGGAGATCAACTCACCTGCGTATTTGTCGACCACGGATTACTGCGTGAAGGCGAAGCAGAACAAGTTGAGCGGGACTTTGTGGCATCCACGGGCGTAGCTCTGGTTGTGGTTGATGCCAAGGATCGATTCTTAAAAGCTCTTGCGGGCGTCACCGATCCAGAGCGCAAGCGCAAAATTATTGGCACCGAATTCATTCGAGTCTTTGAGCAAGCAGCTCGTGAAATTTCAGCAGAGGCCGGCATCGACTACCTAGTACAAGGAACCTTGTATCCAGATGTTGTGGAGTCAGGCGGCGGCGAAGGAACTGCAAATATTAAATCGCATCACAACGTGGGCGGGCTTCCTGATGATCTGCAATTTACTTTGATTGAACCGCTACGCGCTCTCTTTAAAGATGAGGTACGCGAAGCCGGACTACAACTCGGTTTACCGGACGAGATTGTCTGGCGCCAACCATTCCCAGGTCCTGGACTTGGTATTCGCATTGTTGGTGAAGTGACGCAGGAGAACTTAGATATTTTACGTAAGGCCGATTCCATCGCTCGACATGAGTTAAAGCAAGCCGGACTTGATCGCGAAATTTGGCAGTGCCCGGTAGTCCTCTTAGCTGGAGTCCGTAGCGTTGGCGTTCAAGGCGATGGCCGCACATATGGGCACCCAATTGTTCTGCGTCCGGTATCGAGCGAAGATGCGATGACTGCGGATTGGTCGAGAGTTCCCTATGAAATCCTTGAGAAAATTTCTACCCGCATTACAAATGAAGTTCGAGAAGTCAATCGAGTGGTTTTAGATGTAACATCTAAGCCACCTGGAACGATTGAATGGGAGTAAATGTGAAGAAGCGTTCGGTACTTGTGCTCACCGCTGTTGCGCTGATTTCCATTGGCCTTACAACACCAAGTTACGCCGGAGCTAAGAAAGCAACCGCAAAGGCATCGACCACATCATCAATCTGTAAGAGCACTAACGCTGTAGGTCATTCACCAAAGAAACTTCCCATTCCTGCCGTCAATGTGCCACATGTAAATCGCACATTTACCTTTACGACAAACTGTGGCGATATCGTCGTTTATGCCGATGGCGTGAATGCACCGCTGACCGTCATCGCGCTTACCTATCTAGCAAAAAGCGGTTACTACGATCAATCGCTCTGCCATCGCCTCGTAACGAGTGGTATCTACATATTGCAATGTGGTGACCCAACCGCATCTGGTCAAGGTGGCCCACGTTTCTATATTCCGGATGAGAATCTTCCGCCACCATCTGCAAATGCCTATCCAGCAGGAACGGTGGCGATGGCAAATGCCGGAGCTGGAACAAATGGTTCACAATTCTTTATTACCTACCAAGATAATTCACAACTATCCTCTGCCTACACCGTCTGGGGACATGTAACAAAGGGACTCGACATTATTAAAGCCGTTGCCGCAGCCGGCAACGCTTCAGATGGCGTCGGACCAGCCCAGGTAATTGCGATTGAAAAGGTAAAAGTTAAATAAAAGTTATTGAGTATTTACGATTCTAAATACTTCAGCAAGGCGACCTTCCGGCAGGTAATTAGTTTGCGCATTTCGCTCCGCCCAAGCCCGGACCATATTTTCCATCTCCGGGTTGTGTGCGGTTTGGCTCACGTGCGCGTGTAGCGCGGCCATCTTCTTCTCAAAGGTATCAGTGATATCGACGAAGTGATCAGGTGCGTTATGGGACATGACCCATACTTCTAAAACGCGCCACGGTTCATGTCCTTCATCTTTTAATATATCTTCGAAGGCGAATTGGTTTCTGGCATCTGGATAGACAGCTTGAATCGCCGCCTCGCCAGCCGCCATATGATCTGGATGGCTGGCAAATAGCCGATCCCAATTTCGTTCCGGGCTCTGAATCAACATTCGTTGTGGCTTAACTTTTCTTATCTCGCGAACGATATCTTTGCGAAGCGGAATGGTGGGCTCTAACCAACCATCGCGATAGTTAAGAAAAGTAATATCCGTGACGCCGAGCGCCGCACCAGCATCGCGTTGTTCCTGCTGGCGAATCTTTCGCATCTCTTCCCGCGAGACACTTGGATCCTCGCCACCTTGGTCGCCATTTGTGCAGATGCAGTATGAGACCTTGATTCCCTTCGCGGTCCATTGTGCAATTGTTCCGCCGGCTCCAAAATCCAAGTCATCTGGGTGGGCAGTTACAACTAGGACGCGTTCAATCTCGGAATCTTCTACGAAAGGCATAGCCGCATTTTGGCAGATGATTGGGTAGATACACTGCTCCTATGCCGAGCCCTGACCAACTTCTTGCTGGATTAAATCCTCAGCAATCGGAAGCGGTCACTCATGAGGGTGCCCCGCTCCTTGTAGTTGCTGGCGCCGGCTCTGGAAAGACTCGAGTTCTGACTCGCAGAATCGGTTACTTGATGGCCGAGCGCGGTGTCGCTCCTTATGAAATCCTGGCAATTACCTTTACCAATAAGGCGGCTGGCGAGATGAAAGAGCGGGTAGCCGAGCTTGTTGGCGATCGCGCCAGGTCAATGTGGGTCTCCACCTTTCACTCGGCGTCGGTTCGAATCTTGCGCCAAGAGGCGGTACGGCTCGGATATACAAACTCCTTCACCATTTATGACTCGGGGGATAGCCAAGCTCTGATCTCGCGCATCATGAGAGATATGAATTTAGATACCAAACGCTATGCCCCGCGAGCAGTGCACGCGTTAATTTCTGGAGCCAAGAATGAGTTGATGGGCCCAGCCGATTACCTCAACAACGCCGGCTCTGATCACTTCACCCAGATAGTGGCCGAAGTCTTCGCGCACTATCAACGGCGATTAGCTAGTGCGAATGCGATGGATTTCGACGACCTGATTGGAAAGTGTGTTGAACTCTTCCAACGTTTTCCGGAATCTAAGCAACGCTACCGATCTCGTTTCCGACATATCTTGGTCGATGAATATCAAGATACCAACCAGGTGCAATATCAATGGATTAAAGAACTAGTCGGTACGCCTGGAGATGGATTTCCGATTGCTGAGTTGTGTGTGGTGGGCGATGCAGATCAATCTATCTACGCATTTCGTGGCGCCAACATCAGAAATATCCTCCAGTTCGAGGCGGATTATCAAAATGCGCGCACCATCATGCTCGAACAGAATTATCGCTCAACCCAAAATATCTTAAGCGCGGCAAATGCGGTTATTGCAAATAATGAGGGGCGCAAAGAGAAGAATTTGTGGTCCGACTCCGGTACCGGTGCACCCATTACTGGCTATGTCGCGGAGAGCGAACACGATGAGGCCGATTATATTGTTGGAGAGATTAAGCGCCTTCGAGATGAGGCTATTTCGCTCCCAGGAGATACTGCAATTTTCTATCGCACCAATGCCCAATCTCGTGTCTTTGAAGAAGTTTTCTTGCGTGGCGCCATTCCTTATAAAGTTGTCGGTGGCGTTCGATTTTATGAGCGCAAAGAGATTAAAGACTTTATGGCCTACCTCCGAGTTCTGGTTAATCCACAAGATGAGGTTTCGCTTCGCAGAATTATCAATACCCCAAAGCGAGGCATAGGAGATAGGGCGCTCGAGCTTGTCGAGGAATATGGTCGAACCCACTCCTTAACATTTTGGGATTCACTCGTGCATGCGGGAATGAATCCAGATTTAGCGGCTCGCGCTTCAGGTGCAATTCGAGACTTTGTCTACCTGATTCAAAATCTACAAACTTTGGTCGAGGCAAAGACTCGACCATCAGTCATTGCCCAAGCAACCCTGGAACAGAGCGGGATGCTCACCGAACTTCAAAAGAGTGATGATCCACAAGATGAGTCTCGAGTTGAAAACCTCGAAGAACTTGTCTCAGTTGCATTGGAGTATGAAGAATCTGAAGTAGAAGATGGAGAGGAGATCACACTCCTTGGCTTCCTAGAGCGCACCTCGCTCGTCGCCGATTCTGATCAAATACCTGATGGCGAAGATCATGGTGGCGTAGTCACGATGATGACGTTGCACACTGCAAAAGGTTTGGAATTCCCGACCGTTTTCCTCACCGGAATGGAGGAGGGAATATTTCCTCACTCCAGAACTTTGGGTGATAAGAATGAAGTTGAAGAAGAGCGCCGCCTTGCATATGTAGGACTGACAAGAGCCCGCGAACGTTTGTACCTCTCGCGCTCTGAATATCGCACCTCCTGGGGCGCACCAACTTATAACCCGGCCTCAAGATTTCTCACTGAAATACCGGAAGGTTTAGTGGAGTGGAATGAACGCGCTTCCAGCTTCGGAGGTATGAGCAGTTCACGAAGTTCGGGGAGCTCTGGATTGCGCACCTCCACATTTACCCCCGCCCCAAGAGCCACCGGTCGCAAGAGTTCAACCGCGATGGCGCTCTCAATTGGCGAACGTGTGTCACATGACACATTCGGACTTGGCACCGTTGTAGGCGTGAGCGGGGAGGGCGACCGCGCAGAGGCGACGATCGACTTCGGCACATATGGCGAGAAGCGCCTGCTATTGAGATATGCACCGGTGGAGAAGCTCTAAACTCATCCTCTCGAATCTTTCAGTAAACGAGTACTTCAGATGAATGGGGAACAGCGTGGATCTCTTTGAGTATCAAGCTCGAGATCTTTTCGAATCACATGGCGTACCAGTTCTTGGTGGCGCAGTTGCATTTACTCCAGAAGAGGCAGAGCAAGCAGCTGCATCAATGGGTGGACGCGTGGTCGTAAAAGCTCAGGTCAAAATTGGTGGACGTGGAAAAGCTGGCGGCGTAAAACTCGCAGAGAGCGCAAGTGATGCTCGCGAAAAAGCTGCAGCCATCCTTGGCATGGATATTAAGGGTCACACCGTCCATAAAGTGATGATTGCCCAAGCTGCACCGATTGAAGCCGAGTACTACCTAGCAATTTTGCTCGATCGCGCAAACCGCAATTTCCTGGTCATGGCATCTGTTGCCGGCGGTATGGAGATTGAAGAAGTGGCCCACACTTCTCCAGAGAAACTAGCTCGAGTTGGAATTGATCCGAATGTGGGAATCTCAAAAGAGTTAGCGCTCGATATTGTGAAGAAGGGCCAATTCCCAGCAGAAGTTGCTGACCAAGTTGCAGATGTTCTCATCAAGCTCTGGGCAGCCTTTGTTGCCGAAGATGCAACTCTGATGGAGATCAACCCACTTGTAAAGACAAGTGACGGCAAAGTTGTTGCGCTAGATGGCAAGGTCACATTGGATGACAATGCCGGATTCCGCCATCCAGACCATGAAGCGCTTGTAGATCACGCGGCCACAAACCCACTCGAGGCGCTCGCAAAAGAGAAGGACCTCAACTATGTAAAGCTAGATGGACAAGTTGGAATTATCGGAAACGGCGCCGGCCTGGTAATGAGCACCCTTGATGTCGTTGCTTATGCGGGCGAGAAATACAGCGTTAAGCCAGCAAACTTCCTTGATATTGGTGGCGGCGCATCGGCTGAAGTTATGGCAAATGGTCTCTCCATCATTCTTGGTGATCCAGATGTGCGAAGCGTCTTTGTAAATGTTTTCGGCGGCATCACTGCTTGTGATGCAGTCGCAAATGGCATCGTCCAGGCCCTCTCTATTCTTGGAGATAAGGCCACCAAGCCAATCGTTGTTCGCCTAGATGGAAACAATGTCATCGAAGGTCGTCGCATTCTTAATGAGGCGAACCACCCATTAATTCAGCAACTAGACACCATGGATGGCGCAGCAGCTCGCGCTGCAGAATTGGCGGCAAAGTAAATGGCAATCTTTATTAATGAAAATACCAAGTTAATTGTTCAAGGTATGACAGGTTCCGAAGGAACTAAGCACACCCGTCGAATGATTGCCTCGGGCACAAAAGTTGTCGGTGGCGTAACCCCCGGCAAGGGCGGACAGAGCGTTGATATCGACGGAAATATCCTCCCCGTCTTTAATACTGTTGCTGAAGCCGTTGCTGCAACTGGCGCGAATGCATCTGTTGTATTCGTTCCACCTAAGTTTGCCAAGGCTGCAGTAATCGATGCCATCGATGCCAAGATTCCACTCGTTGTGGTTATCACTGAGGGCATCCCTGTTCACGATTCCGCAGCTTTCTATGCATATGCCGAGAGCAAGGGAACAACTCGACTTATTGGTCCGAACTGCCCTGGACTCATCAGCCCCGGAAAATCAAATATTGGAATCATTCCTGCAGATATCACGGGACCAGGACGAATTGGCTTGGTATCCAAGTCCGGAACTCTTACCTATCAAATGATGTACGAACTTCGCGATTTTGGTTTCAGTACCGCAGTTGGAATTGGTGGAGATCCAATTATCGGCACAACTCATATCGATTGCCTCCGTGCATTCCAAGATGATCCAGATACTGATGCCATCGTCATGATTGGTGAAATTGGCGGAGATGCCGAAGAGCGTGCCGCTGCATTTATCGGTGAATATGTGACCAAGCCAGTTGTCGGCTACGTTGCCGGATTCACCGCACCTGAAGGCAAGACCATGGGTCACGCAGGTGCAATCGTCTCTGGTTCATCAGGAACCGCAGCTGCAAAGCAAGAGGCGCTGGAAGCAGTTGGCGTAAAAGTGGGCAAGACTCCAAGCGAGACTGCCGCCTTGATGCGCGCAATTCTTAACGGATAATTTGCACTAACGATGCTCGCACGCGCACTGTTAATCTCTTTCCAACAGGCGCTGCGAAGCATCGCGCTCACGCTCTTTCCGTTGGCATTTATCGCTATGTTGGCGTGGGCCACTGCAGGAAGCTCGACCGGAAATACCACTGACCCCATCCGCGCCTCATTGTGGTTATGGCTTGGGGCGCATCTGGTTCCGTTCCACTTACATTTACTCGCTTCCGGGCAGGCAGGGACGCTATCGCTGCTCCCAATAGGCGGTTTGATCTTGCCACTGATTGCGATGAGATCTGGCTATTCCAGAACTGATGCAGTCATAGCTTCGCCAAAGGGGAGCAGAATTCTCTTTGGCTTTTGGTACATCTTGATTGCCGAACTTTTGGCTTATGCAGCCCAGGGAAATTCAGTTAAGCCTTCACTGATCTTTACGCCAATTTATATATCGCTCTGGATTTTAATCGCCTCGCTGGACTACTCGCAGAAATTTCTGCAGAGATTAGCGCTGCCCTTTCGATCAATCGAACTCCTTCTAGGTGTGAGTGCACTCGCAGTTGCCATTTCGATGGTTGCGCACTTTTCCATCGTTAAGAGTTTGACGACCGTGATATCCCCAGGGTGGATTGGCGGGGTACTCTATCTGCTTCTTCAAATACTTTATCTGCCGAATTTAGCGATTTACGCGCTCTCATATTTCATTGGACTTGGCTTTCATTTAGGTTCAGCAACTTTGGTTGCCCCAATGCAATTCCAACTACATCAAATACCCGCTATCTCTTTAATGGGTGCGCTCCCTACTGGCAGACATCCCATGTATTTACTGGCCATCATATTTATCATCCTGGTTCCGCTTCTCATTTTTCGCAAGGAGTACACGGGCAACATCGGAACAGTGGATAAGCTGAAAGCACTCTTCAGTATTACCGTTTTTACCTCGCTCATATTGATGGCCCTAAGTTTCTTCAGTTCCGGATCGCTAATTACCCACGCACTTAATCCAGTCGGTCTTACTTTCTGGGGAGTTGCGACAGCATTTGCAGCTATCGAGGGCGCGCTTGCCATTCTTTTAATTCTGATTCCGGCAGCCTTCGTTTCGCTTTTGGCGCGACGCAAATGAAGATTCTCTTGCTCGCATCGGGCGGCGGTTCGCTGGCCAAAGCAATCATTGATGCCAAAATCGATAATGTGGAGATTGTTGCCCTAATTTCCGATAAGCAGTCACCGGCACTGGAAATTGCCCGCCAGGCTGGCGCCATCGACATATATCTACCGATGACAACCGATCGTTCGGAGTGGAATAAGAAGTTAATTGAATCAGTTGCCAGATTTACTCCGGATTTAGTGGTGAGCGTTGGGTTTATGAAAATATTGCCACCCGAATTCCTCGAGAAATTTCAAACTATAAATACACACCCCGCGCTCTTGCCCCACTTTCCGGGAGCTCATGCAGTTCGCGATGCCTTGGCGGCAGGGGTAAAGAAGACCGGGACTACCGTTCATTGGGTGGATGAGGGCGTAGATACTGGGCCGATCATCGCTCAACTTGAGCTCGAGATTCAGAGCGGTGAAGATGAGGAGAGTCTGCACGAACGTATTAAGATTCTGGAAAGATCGCTCATCGTTGAGACCCTTTCCCGTTTTGCAACAAATGGAATTCCGGAGAATCGATAATGGAGCGCAAACTAATTCGCAGAGCCCTCATCAGCGTCTATGACAAAACCGGCTTGGTCGAACTAGGCCGACTTCTCTCAGCTAAGAATATTGAGATTCTTTCAACGGGCTCAACCGCCGCGACTCTTGCACAGGCCGGAATTCCAGTCACAACAGTGGAGAGTTACACCGGATTCCCAGAGATGATGGGTGGGCGCGTAAAAACTCTGCATCCTCGCATCCACGGTGGAATCTTGGCTGATCAAAATAATCCTGAACACCTTTCGGCACTGGCCGATCAAGGAATCGATACCTTTGATTTGATAGTTATCAATCTCTATCCATTTACGGAGACGATCGCCAGTGGTGCAGATTTTGCTTCATGCATCGAACAGATTGATATCGGCGGTCCCAGCATGCTCCGTGGAGCAGCCAAGAATCATGGATCCGTATCCGTAATTTCTCATCCTTCGCAGTACTCACGACTAAACGCAGCCATCGCGGCTGGAGGTTTTACTCTTCGCGAACGGCAAGAACTTGCTATGGAAACTTTCCGGCGTACAGCTGAATACGACATTGCGATCGCCGAGTGGTTATCTGATGAATTAAACGTTGCGGATTGGAAAGCCATGGTCTGGAGCAAGATCTCCGATCTGCGCTATGGCGAGAATCCGCATCAAAGCGCTGCTGTGTATGCCAATAAGAATTCACCGCTTGCTGGAGTGAGTTCGGCAAAACAATTACATGGCAAAGAGATGTCGTTCAATAATTACACGGACGCGGATGCAGCCCTGCGAAGTGCTTATGACCACCAAGAACCATGTGTTGCAATTATTAAACATGCCAATCCATGTGGAATAGCGATCGCCGCTGATATAGCTTCTGCGCATTTAGCTGCTCATCAATGTGACCCGGTTTCGGCCTTCGGGGGAGTGGTGGCCGCAAATCGTTTCGTAAGCAAGCAGATGGCGGAACAATTAAGTGAAATATTTACAGAGGTCGTAATCGCCCCGGGTTATGACGAGGGCGCAATTGAGATTCTGAGCAAGAAGGCAAATATTCGCATCCTGGAGATTGTCGATTATCGAATTGCTTCTCAGGAACTTCGCCCTATCTCTGGTGGATTGTTAATTCAAGATACCGATCTCATCAGCGCCGAAGGAGATTCACCAAAGAATTGGCGCCAAGTTTCAGGCGAAAAAGTCGCCGATCAAGTTTTGAAAGATTTGGAATTTGCCTGGCGATCGGTGCGCGCGGTGAAGAGCAATGCAATTCTGCTGGCTAAGAACGGCGCATCAACTGGCGTCGGAATGGGCCAAGTAAATCGGGTCGACTCTGCTCGTTTGGCAGTTTCGCGAGCTGGTGAGCGCGCTTCCGGAAGCGTGGCTGCAAGTGATGCTTTCTTCCCATTTGCAGATGGAATTCAAATTCTGCTCGATGCTGGTGTAACTGCAGTTGTCGCACCCGGCGGAAGTATTCGAGATGAAGAAGTTATCGCAGCTGCCAAGGCAGCAAATGTGCCGATGTTCTTTACCGGCGTCCGCCACTTCTCGCACGCGTAATCGAATAGGATTTATCTATGACGGCAACGATTTTGGATGGCAGAGCCACAGCAGCCGCGATCAAATCCGAACTTCGAGTAATCGTAGAAAAGATGTCAAAGAAGCCAGGACTCGGAACCGTGCTTGTGGGCGATGATCCAGGTTCGCACTCGTATGTTGGTGGCAAACATAAGGATTGTGCCGAAGTGGGTATCAACTCTATTCGGGTCGACCTCCCATCTGATGCCACCGAGGCCGATGTGCTTGCGGCAATTAAGGATCTCAATAACAGTCCAGAGTGCACTGGATATATCGTGCAACTTCCCGTGCCTAAGGGCATTGATACCAACAAGATTTTGGAAGCAATTGACCCAGCAAAAGATGCAGATGGCCTACATCCTTTAAATCTTGGGAAACTAGTAATCGGCCAGAGTGCCCCCCTTCCTTGCACGCCACGCGGAATTATCGAACTTCTTCATCGCTATGAGATCTCAACTAAAGGCGCGGAAGTTTTAGTTATGGGCAGAGGTATCACTGTTGGACGGCCGCTGGCACTAATGCTCTCTCGCAAGGGCGATGATGCAACCGTCACCATCACTCATACCTCGACGCGAGCTGTCAGCGAACATACAAAGCGCGCCGACATCATCGTTGCTGCGATTGGTCAGGCACACTTTCTAACTCCCGATATGGTGAAAGCCGGAGCAGTGGTATTGGATGTTGGTATTACTCGCACCCCGCAAGGTTTACTCGGAGATATCCACCCTGATGTAATGAAGGTTGCCTCATATATGGCGCCAATGCCAGGTGGAGTTGGTCCGATGACGCGCGCGATGCTGCTCTCTAATGTTGTCGAGAGCGCCCTTCGTTAATGAGCTCTCAAAAAATGATCGCCGCCGCACTCGTGGTGATTGGAACGCTAGTTGGAATCTTTGGCGCAGTTCGTTCTGGCTCAATAATTATTGCGCTCGGCTCTGGCGGGTACGGCGCCTTGCAATATTTACGCTCAGAAAATAAGCGTCGAATCGAACTTGTGCTCCCACTCTTCGTCTCGGGCCTACTTTTTGTGGTGGCGCTCACACTGCCTCATGCCAAGTAATATTCTCGCATAACGACTCGTACTGGACGAGATATTTCTTAGAGGAGCGCTTAGATGGCACGCAAAGGAAAAGTAACAGTTGTTGGTGCTGGTTTCTATGGTTCAACAACGGCACTTCGTTTAGCTGAATATGACATTTTCGAGACCGTTGTTCTCACAGATATTGTCGAAGGAAAGCCAGAAGGTTTGGCGCTCGATATGAATCAATCTCGTTCTATTGAAGGATTCGAAACAAAGGTAATTGGTGCAACCACAACTCCAGATGGCGCTGGTTATGAAGCAACCGCAAACTCTGATGTAGTAGTAATTACTGCAGGACTTCCACGTAAGCCTGGTATGAGCCGCATGGATCTGATTGGCGTTAATGCTGGAATCGTTCGTGGCGTTGCCGAAAATATTGCAAAACATTCACCGAAGGCAGTAATTATTGTTGTCTCAAATCCACTCGATGAGATGACAGCGCTCACCCAAATCGCGAGCAACTTCCCACACAATCAAGTTATGGGCCAAGCAGGCATGCTCGATACCGCTCGCTTCACTAACTTTGTGGCGGAGAAGCTTGGGGTTCTCACTTCAAGTGTGAAGACCCTGACCCTTGGATCACATGGTGACACCATGGTTCCAGTTCCAAGTCGTTGCACCGTAGATGGAAAGCCACTTTCAGATTTGCTCAGCCAAACAGAGATTGATGAACTCGTTGATCGCACCCGCAATGGTGGAGCGGAAGTCGTTGCTCTCCTCAAGACCGGCTCTGCTTACTACGCCCCTTCAGCTGCAGCTGCCCGTATGGCTAAAGCGGTCATTGAAGATTCTGGTGAAGTAATGCCGGTCTGTGCATGGGTCGATGGTCAATATGGAATTTCTGGCGTCTATCTTGGTGTAGAAGCTGAAATTGGTAAGACTGGAATTCGCAAAGTTGTCGAAAGCGCACTGACTCCTTCTGAAGTAGAAGCCCTCAAGGTTGCTGCTGAAGCTGTTCGCGCCAAGCAAGCTGACGTTAAAGAACTCTAAAACTCACTCACTACAGAAGAAGGAACAATGTCAAAGATTAAAGTTGCGGGAACCGTAGTAGAACTAGATGGCGATGAGATGACTCGTATCATCTGGCAGTTCATCAAGGATTCACTCATCCTTCCTTATCTCGATGTAAATCTTGAGTACTACGACCTCGGCATGGAGCACCGTGATGCAACTGATGATCAAGTCACCATTGATGCGGCTAAGGCCATTCAAAAGCATGGCGTTGGTATCAAGTGCGCAACAATCACTCCAGATGAAGCTCGCGTAGAAGAGTTTGGACTGAAGAAGATGTGGAAGTCTCCAAATGGAACTATCCGCAATATTCTGGGCGGCGTCATATTCCGTGAGCCAATCATTATCTCTAACGTTCCTCGCCTAGTACCTCACTGGACTAAGCCGATCGTTATCGGTCGTCACGCTTTTGGCGATCAATATCGTGCAACCGATTTCCGTGTTGATGGACCAGGAAAACTCACCATCTCCTTTGTGCCAGAAGATGGCTCAGCTCCAACCACTCATGAGGTCTACAACTTTGATGGCTCTGGCGTAGCGATGGCTATGTACAACGTGGATGATTCGATTCGCGATTTCGCCCGCGCTTCACTCAACTATGGTTTGCTTCGTAAATTCCCGGTTTATCTCTCTACCAAGAACACCATCCTCAAGGCTTACGATGGTCGTTTTAAGGATATTTTTGAAGAGAGCTACCAAGCTGAATTCAAGGCAAAGTTTGAAGAAGCCGGCATTTGGTATGAACACCGCCTGATCGATGACATGGTCGCAATGTCACTTCGCATGGAGGGTGGATACGTTTGGGCCTGTAAGAACTATGACGGCGATGTGCAATCAGATACCGTCGCACAAGGTTATGGCTCACTTGGATTGATGACCTCTGTTTTGATGACTCCAGATGGAAAGATCTGTGAATCTGAAGCAGCTCATGGAACTGTGACTCGTCACTACCGTGAACATCAAAAGGGTAAGGCGACTTCGACAAATCCAATTGCCTCAATCTTTGCCTGGACCCAAGGCTTGGCCCACCGCGCTAAGTTGGATAACAATCCAGAGCTAGCCAAGTTCTGCACCACACTAGAGCAGGTCTGTATCAAGACCGTAGAAGAGGGCAAGATGACCAAGGATTTGGCACTCTTGATCTCTAAAGATGCCCCTTATCAAACAACGCAAGAGTTTTTGAGTTCAATTGATGAGAATCTTAAAAAAGCTATGGCGTACGTATTAAATAAATATGCCCCGCAGATATCTGCGGGGCTTTTTTAATGGGATTTTTTAGGAGATGCGAGCTCCGCTTGTTGCATCGAACAAGTGAATCGCAGTTGGATTCGCTGCAACGGTGACGGTTGAGCCAGGCTTTGGTGGGTTCTTTGGATCCCAGCGAATGATTACCTGGGCGCCTTCATCAGATAGATTGGCAAATTTCACAGATGAATCTGCGGGACGACCATAGACAAAGGCATCTGCGCCAAGTTCTTCAACTACTTCTACAACCACATCAAATCCGGCAGCTGCTGGCGTGAAGCCTTCTGGACGAATACCAACGGTTACAGATGAGCCGGCGCTGGCTGGAACATCGAGATTAAATTGACCGAGATGCGCCTTTCCGCCGGATACCGGAACGGTAAGCAAGTTCATGGCTGGTGAGCCAATAAATCCAGCGACGAAGGCGTTGATAGGTGCATCGTAAAGATTGCGTGGGGTATCGACTTGTTGCAGGATGCCATCTTTGAGGACCGCAACGCGATCTCCCATGGTCATAGCTTCAACTTGGTCGTGTGTTACATAAACAGTGGTGATTCCAAGGCGACGTTGGAGCGCGGCAATTTGGGTGCGTGTCGCTACGCGGAGCTTGGCATCTAAGTTAGAGAGTGGTTCGTCCATCAAGAAGACTTGTGGCTCACGAACGATGGCACGTCCCATTGCTACGCGCTGGCGCTGTCCACCAGATAGCGCCTTTGGCTTGCGATCAAGATAATCCTCAAGATCAAGTAGCTTTGCCGCTTCGCGAACGCGACGATCGCGCTCATCCTTATCGACGCCGGCAATCTTGAGTGCGAATCCCATATTTTCAGCGACGGTCATATGTGGGTAGAGCGCATATGACTGGAAGACCATTGCAATATCGCGATCCTTTGGCGCTACATTCGTAACGTCACGATCGCCAATGCGAATGGAACCAGAGTCAATCTCTTCTAGGCCAGCAAGCATGCGCAGGGAAGTAGATTTTCCGCAACCGGAAGGTCCCACAAGTACGAGGAATTCACCGTCATTAACGGTGAGGTTGAGTTTATCTACAGCCGGCTTTGGGTTGCCCGGGTAGATTCGTGATGCATTGTCGAATACGACTGATGCCATGGTTGTATCTCCTTCTCCGGGCAGGTACGTGCCCGACGATCCGTTGGATGAAGTGCGCTTAGCCTATGGCACGCGGGGTAGGCGCCTCAAGTACCCTTAGCCGTATGACCGGACGACTGTTACGCGATATCGCTCTGGTTCTACTCTTTATCGCAGTCGCCGGCATCTTTGTTGCCGCCGAAATTGCGCTGATCTCCCTGCGCGACTCCCAAGTTCGCCAAATGGCAGGTAAAGGCAAGCGCGGAGCCCGAGTCGCGCTCCTCTCGCAAAACCCCAACCGATTCTTAGCTGCAGCACAGGTGGGCGTTACTTTCTGTGGATTTTTATCAGCCGCACTTGGCTCGGAACGTCTTGGCACTTATGTGATTCCAGTCTTCGAGCGTTGGGGAATCTCCCACGATGCAAGTACAACAATTTCGCTTATCACTCTCACATTGGTTATCTCTTACATCTCTCTTGTATTCGGTGAATTGGTGCCCAAGCGCATGGCGCTCTATCGGACTGAGGCAATTGCACTGGCGGCGGCACCGAGCATTGATCGAATCGCTCACATTTTCCGTCCCATAATCTGGCTGCTCTCCAAATCAACTGATGCGGTTGTGCGATTACTTGGTCTCTCTTCGAGTGAAGCTCGCGCCGAAATTTCGGAAGCCGAACTCGTTGATTTGGTAACAGGGCATACCGCCCTCACCGATGAAGAGCGAGATATCGTGGAAGAGGTATTTAATGCCGGAGATCTGCAATTGCATGAAATCATGGTGCCTCGCACCGAGGTCGATTTCATGGATGTCGGATTAACAATTA
Source organism: uncultured Actinomycetes bacterium (assembly GCA_903838035.1). Taxonomy (GTDB): domain Bacteria; phylum Actinomycetota; class Actinomycetes; order Nanopelagicales; family Nanopelagicaceae; genus AAA044-D11. The sequence continues at coordinate 19,945 of CAILWW010000110.1, forward strand.
CCGAGGCCATCACTATGGTGAATGCGCATTCACATTCGCGCTATCCCGTGACGCGCGGCTCGACCGATGAGGTAATTGGATTTATCCATGTGCGAGATTTGCTGACTGCAAGTGCGAAGAAGATGGATCCCACCACCACCATTCTGGAGATCATCCGCCAAGTTCTCTTCCTGCCCGGTACCAAGGGAGTCTTGCCTGCGCTCGCGGAGATGCGGGCAAAGCGCAGCCACATTGCGATCGTTCTGGATGAATATGGTGGCACCGATGGCATTGTCACAATGGAGGATTTAGTCGAACGGCTGGTCGGTGAAATTCAAGATGAATATGATGTCGAGGATGATGAAGTTACGGCCAATGCCAAACCTGGTGAATTCGAAGTCGATAGCTTGATCTCCTTAGAAGATTTAGCCGATGAGACGGGAATTGTCTTGCCGGAGGGCCCTTATGAGACCGCTGGTGGCTTTGTCATGCACCACTTAGGGCGAATTCCAGAGGTGGAAGATTTAATTCACCTGGAGAATGTAAGTGTGAAAGTATTAAGCATGGAAGGTAAGCGAGCCGGGCAATTGCTTATCTCCAAAGATGAAGGGAAAGTAATTTAGTGATGGCTAACTCCGTAGGCGCAACCGAGCGTAAAAGAGTTCTCTCTGGAATTCAGCCAACCCATGATTCTTTCCACCTCGGAAATTACCTAGGCGCACTCAAACAATGGGTAGAGCTGCAGGAGAGCCATGATGCCTTCTATTGCGTGGTTGACCTACACGCTCTCACGGTCGAGCCAGATCCGGCGGCGCTTCGCAAACGCACATTGGCATCGATTGCCCAATTAATTGCCATCGGAATCGATCCGGCCAAGAGCACGCTCTTCATCCAGTCACATGTGCCAGCCCATAATCAACTTGCTTGGGTAATGGAGTGCTTGACTGGTTTTGGCGAAGCGGGACGAATGACTCAATTTAAAGATAAGTCGCAGAAAAATGGCGCCGATCGCACAGTTGTCGGTCTCTTTACCTACCCCATCCTTCAGGCTGCCGACATTTTGTTGTACCAGGCAGATCAAGTTCCTGTAGGAGAAGATCAGCGCCAGCATATTGAACTTACGCGCGATCTTGGCCAACGCTTCAACTCTAAATACGGCCAAACGTTCACAATTCCAGAGGGCTATATTTTAAAAGCTGGCGCAAAAATTAATGATCTGCAAGAGCCGACCGCCAAGATGAGCAAATCCAGCGCTTCGCAATCAGGCGTTATTGAGTTGATGGATACGCCGGAGGCAAATCGCAAGAAGTTCAAGAGTGCAATGACAGATACCGAGCGCGAAGTTAAATTTGATGAGAAGAATAAAGCTGGTATCTCTAACCTGCTCACTATTTACACCGCCATTACTGGTTCCACTATCTCGGCAGCCGAAACAGAGTTTGAAGGAAAGGGCTATGGCGACTTTAAATCCGCAGTCGCCGAAGTTGTCGTCGATTTCCTCACTCCGATTCGCAACAAGGCGCTCGAACTACTTGAAGATCCCGCTCACCTGACGAAGATACTTAGTGAAGGTGCGGAGAAAGCAAACGCTGTAGCTAGCAAGACTTTGGCCGAAACTTATGAAGCACTTGGTCTCATACCTCGCAGCTAAGCGGTTTCGCAATTTCACTATTGCTGCAATCGCTTTTGCGCTCTCGATAAGTACAACTTATCCAGCCAAGGCTGCAATCGATCCAAGCGTCCGCATCGCGATTGCATATGATGTTGGTGGCTTGGGTGATGGGGGAGTAAACGATGCAGCCGCGATTGGGTTAAAAGCGGTACAACAGAAATTTCATCTCTCATCCTTGGCAATGCGTGAGGTTGTTACAACTGGAACGCCGGCGGATCGAGAGGCGCGTATTAAATTTCTTGCTAAAGCTGGGTACAACTTAATCATCGCCGTAGGTCATGATTACTCCGCTGCGATTCTTAAGACAGCTCAAAACTATCCAGAACAGCAATTTGCGATCTTGGGCGACTCCAGTGTCTCGGCGGCAAATGTCAGCGATATGGATTTCTCCACGCCCGAACTCGCTTTCATGGCCGGCGCACTGGCCGCGGCATCCTCCTCCTCTGGGAAAATTGCCATGCTCGGGTCGGCGCAAGATGGCGGATTCGAGCGAGATCAAAGAGCCTTTATCGCTGGCGCCACATATATCTCTGCCAAAGTGAAGCCAAGTTCAATTGCAATTCCAAGCAACGCTCCCTTCTATGTCAAGGGCTTGGTGGCGCAAGGGGTAGATACGATTTATTCGACCTGGAATATCAACTCTGATTTGTTTACATCAGTTGCCGGGCTCGTTTTGGCGAAGAAGAAGGTTGCTTTAATTGGAGTAACGCCAGATCAATATTTTTTAAATTCCAAATTGCCACCCGCATTTCTCATCGGAACTGGAAATAAGAATTATGGCTTGGCAATCTCACAACTAGTTGAAAGTGCACTCAATAACCAAACAATAACGAACGTGATTGATGAACCACGTGGAATCTTTGGCATGAGGTACAGATTTAGCGATGGTGGCCTCTCCTTCACAGTTAAATCAACCTCTCCTCTCATCATGAAGAAGTTGAGCCTTGCTCGCACATATATCCTCAAGAATGGCGCCAAACTTTAGAGTTGAGGTTGAGGGTTGGTGATAAATCACTTTGACCCGCGCTGGAGGAGTGCGACTGCGGTCGCGATTTTGACTAAAGTTGGGGCTACATCAACCCTCACTTTGAGGACCTTCCGGGAGGAAAATCTTGAAGAAGTCACTTAAGTTATTTACAGTCGTTGCATCAGTTGCAATGGTTGCTGGCGTAGCAGTTGCTCCAGCATCATTTGCTGCAAAGCCAAAGGTTTGCTTGGCTCTAGATACTGGCGGAATCGACGATCACTCATTCAACGCATCAGCTTGGGCTGGCGCACAAACACAGAAGTCAGTAGCTGACGTTTCATACGTCGTTGCTGATGCTGCTAACCCAGATTACGCAGGCGAAGTTAAGTCACTCGTAACAGCAAAGTGCGACCTGATCGTAGGCGTTGGCTTCATGCTCGGTGGCGAAATTGGTAAGGCTGCTGTTGCTAACCCAACCATCAAGTTCGCAATGGTTGACGATCCAGGTCTAGTAGACAATAAGCCAGTTGCTAACCTCAAGGGCTTGACCTTTAAATCAGATGAAACAGCATTCCTCGCTGGTTACCTAGCAGCCGGTTATTCAAAGACCGGCAAGGTTGCTACATATGGTGGAATTGCAATCCCACCAGTCACAATCTTCATGGTTGGATACCAAGCTGGCGTTAACTACTACAACAAGGTTAAGGGAACCCACGTTGCTGTTCTTGGTTGGGATTCAGCTACCAAGACCGGAACTTTCGTTGGTTCATTTAACGATTCCGTAAAGGCTGGTCAGATCTCAAAGAACTTCGAACAACAAGGTGCAGATGTAATCTTCCCTGTTGCCGGTGGACTTGAGTACGCAACAGCTGCTAACTCAGCTACCTCAAAGAAGTCAGTCGTAATCGGTGTTGACTCAGATATGTACCTATCTGCAACAACAGCCGGACAACGCCTAGTAGTTCTTAACTCAACACTTAAGGGTGTTGGCGCTTCAGTTAAGGATGCAATCTCTTCAGTAGTTAAGGGAACATTCTCTAACGTTGCTTATGTTGGAACACTCAAGAATGGTGGCGGCGCACTCGCTGGATACCACAGCTTGGGCCGCAAGGTTCCTACAGCACTACAAAAGGAAATCGTTGCTCTTCAGAAGGCAGTAATTGCCGGAACTGTAAAAGTTTCCTAATAACTAGTTAGTCAAAAGAACCGAGAAGAGAAATCTTCTCGGTTCTTTTTTTATCTATTTAGGATTACTATATGAGCAGTAACGCAACTAGAACTGGAGCATCGTGTCACTCGAACTTCGTGGAATTACAAAGAGCTTCGGCGCGCTAGTTGCAAACGACAATATTGATTTAAAAGTTGCCACTGGAGAAATACACGCAATCCTTGGCGAAAATGGCGCTGGTAAATCAACGCTCATGAATATCGTCTACGGATTACTAGAAGCAGATAAAGGCGAAGTTCTTGTTGATGAGAAAGTTCAATCCATCAAGGAGCCCAGCGATGCCCTCGCCGCTGGTATCGGTATGGTGCACCAGCACTTCATGCTTATTCCAGTTTTCAGCGTTGCCGAAAATATTGTGCTTGGACATGAGAAGACCGGCGTCGTTGGGAAATTAGATTTAGCCACGGCCAAGCAAGAGATTAAACGAGTCTCTGATGAATTTAAATTTGATGTAGATCCAGATGCCATTGTTGAAGAGCTTCCCGTAGGAGTACAGCAGAGAGTTGAAATTATTCGCGCACTTATATACGACGCGAAGGTGCTGATTCTGGATGAGCCAACTGCAGTTTTAACTCCGCAAGAGACCGATGAGCTGCTGGAGATAATGAAGCAGCTCAAGGCCAAGGGCACCTCAATCATTTTCATCACCCATAAGCTGCGCGAAGTAAAGGCAGTGGCCGATCGGATCACAATCATCCGTCGTGGCAAGGTAGTCGGTACGGCCGAACCTACGGCCTCCCAAGGCGAGCTTGCCTCTTTGATGGTAGGTCGCCCAGTTGATCTAAATCCCGATAGGTCTTCGCACCCAATAGGTGATGTCGTCCTCACCGTTTCAAATCTTCACGTTGAAGATGAAACCGGTCGGGAACTGGTCAAGAATATTAATTTTGAGGTTAAGGCCGGAGAAGTTTTGGCTATCGCAGGAGTTCAAGGCAATGGTCAATCCGAGCTGGCACGAGCGATGGTTAATCTTGAACCCCACGTTAAAGGCAGCATAAAAATTGAGCGCGACGAGGTTCTTGGTTTAAGCGTCAGAGAGTCTTTGCATCAGGGAATCGCATTTGTTCCGGAGTCACGCGAACTTGATGGACTTGTTGGCTCGCTCTCCATTGCTGAGAATTTGATTCTTGACCTCCACGATATGGCTCCGTATGCCAAGGGGATTCAAATGAATCCGGCAATTGTGGCGAGCGAGGCGGAGAAGAAGAGTGTGGAATTTGATATCCGCATGCAGTCGGTTCAGGATCCGGTTTCATCTCTCTCTGGTGGAAATAAGCAGAAAGTTGTCTTGGCGCGTGAGCTTTCCAGGCCAGTGCGCTTACTAGTCGCTTCCCAACCCACTCGCGGACTGGATGTCGGTTCCATTGAGTTTGTGCACGAGCGAATATTGGCCGAACGCGATGCCGGCAGAGCAGTCTTGCTCTTTAGTACCGAACTAGATGAGGTGCTCGCACTTGCGGATCGAATCGCAGTTATGTACCGCGGCGAGATCATCAAAATTGTCCCATCTACGGTCACAGCTCAGGAGTTAGGTCTATTGATGGCAGGTGTTGTAAATGCTTAAATTTAAATTCTTGCGTCCAGTATTACTGCCCGCGCTTGCCTTTATTCTCGCGATGTTCTCCGGAGCGTTGTTGATTGCATTTTCAGATACCGAGGCGCTGAAGAAGATTGGCCACCCAATAGAGTTTCTCAAAACTGCGGGCTCAGCTGCCGGAAATGCATACCTGGCACTTTTCCAAGGTTCGGTCTATAACCCGAATCTAGCGACTCCGCATCATCCACTACTAGCTTTTTACCCGCTCTCCGATACTTTGGTTGCCGCTGCTCCATTAATCTTGACCGGGTTATCGGTGGCACTCGCCTTTAGAGCCGGGCTATTTAATATTGGAGCGCAGGGGCAATTTATTTTCGGATCTATCGCTGCCAGCTATGTTGGTTTCCACTTTCACCTACCAGTCGGATTACATGTAATCCTTGCGCTGGTCGCTGGTGTAATTGCTGCGGCAATATGGGGTGGGTTAGTTGGATATTTAAAGGCTAAGACCGGTGCGCATGAAGTTATCGTCACCATCATGCTCAACTATGTGGCGCTGTACTTCCTCATGTATGTCTTAAGTACTACGCCATTTTTACGCCCTGGTCGCCAAGATCCAATCGCACCAGAAGTCGCAAACTCTGCGCGACTGCCTCATCTCTTCGGAGTTAACTACCGGGTAAGTGTTGGAATCTTCATCGCACTCGCTGCAGCCGTATTTGTTTGGTGGTTGTTATCTCGAAGCACTTGGGGCTTTAGGTTCAGAGCGGTCGGTGCAAATACGGCAGCAGCTCAAACGGCTGGCATCTCGGTTCCATTCGTTATGACCTCGGCGATGGTTATCTCCGGAGCTTTGGCTGGACTTGGTGGAGCGGTTCACGTCCTCGGTAGCGATTTTGCACTCACATCTGGAACCGCCGGAAACTTTGGTTTTGATGCCATCACGGTGGCTCTGCTTGGAAGGGCCCAACCTTTGGGTACGGTCTTCGCCTCCATCCTCTTTGGTGCGCTCCGTGCAGGTGGTGGAACTATGCAAGCCAACACAAGTACTCCAATAGATATCGTCCTTGTTATTCAAGCGCTGGTGGTTCTATTTATCGCCGCTCCAACAATTGTTCGCTCGATTTTTAGGTTGAAAAATCTCAAGAGTTCCGGGGCGTTAGTCTCGAAGGGTTGGAACGGATAATGAAACTTTCCGCTGCACTTCGCCGCCGTCGCGCCACCATCTTTGTAATGGGAGCGCTCTCGCTACTCGCCCTTGTTTTCTTTGGCTTGCTGCCATCATCTAAGGCGCCAGTTACCTATGGATTTACCTTGGATCAAGAGTGGGTATTGATTCATCAATGGGTCATTAACGCTAAGCACGCCTCACTCGGCTTTGGCTTAATCTCGCTACTTGCTTCGATTATTGGTTATTTCCAATTTAAAGCCGGCAAAACAATTCGTGCCGTAAGTGGAGTCGTTGGATTCTCACTAATAATGTCCTTTATCTCCTGGGCGGCGGCTGGAAAATTCATCCCGCTGACAGGGCTACTTCAAGGCGCGCTCTTGCTGGCCGTTCCACTTATCTTCGGATCTATGGCGGGAGTCGTCAGCGAGCGTTCCGGCGTTGTAAATATCGCGATTGAGGGTCAACTTCTTGCCGGTGCATTTGCAGCAGGTGTTGTTGCAAGCCTTACCCACAGCGTTTTCTGGGGTTTGCTCGTTGCGCCAATCGCTGGATGTTTAATCTCGACCTTGCTCGCAATCTTTGCCGTCAACTTTGGCATCGATCAAATTATCTTGGGCTTTGTGCTCAACGTGCTTGTCTATGGAATTACTGATTTCCTCTACAAGCGTTTACTTATTCCATATCAAAGCACCTGGAACTCTGGCCCAACTTTGGCACCACTTAAGATTCCGGTGCTCTGGAAGCTTCCGGTACTTGGTCCAATTCTCTTTGATCAAACCATCATTGTGTATCTGATGTACTTTGCCATCTTTGCGCTTAGCTTCGCGCTCTTTAAAACCAAGTGGGGACTTCGCACTCGCGCCGTCGGAGAGCATCCAACTGCTGCCGATAGCGTGGGCATCAATGTAAACCGACTCCGTTTTCGCAATGTGATGTTGGCCGGAATGATTGCCGGACTTGGTGGTGCTTACTTCACCGTTGGCGCCGTTGGTTCATTCTCGAAAGAGATGACTGCTGGAAAAGGTTTTATTGCCTTGGCCGCCTTAATCTTTGGACGCTGGAGTCCGTGGGGCGCAGTCTCGGCCGCACTCCTCTTCGGCTTTGCCGATAATTTGCAGAGCGTGCTCGGAATCATTGGAACCCCAATTCCAAGTCCAATCATGTTGATGGTCCCATATGTTGCGACCATCATCGCGGTGACTGGATTAGTGGGACGGGTGCGCGCACCAGCCGCCGATGGCGCACCATATAAGCGAGGCGAATCTAATTGAGTAGCCTCACGATTGATTGGGAACTTCTCCACACTCGCGCCAAAGAGATTATGAAGAGCGCCTATGCGCCATATTCAAAGTTTCCGGTCGGAGTCGCCGCTTTAGTCAATGACGGTCGGATCGTGACCGGTTGCAATGTCGAGAACGCTAGCTATGGCCTGGGCTTATGTGCTGAATGTGGTCTGGTCTCAAACCTTTGTGCAACGGGTGGCGGAAGATTAGTTGCTGCCGTCTGTGTTGATGGCGAAGGCAATTTTCTCTCTCCCTGCGGTCGTTGTCGCCAACTTCTCTTCGAACATGGTGGAGCAGAACTTCTATTTATGACACCAGCCGGGCCAGAGCCAATGTCGCAGCTACTTCCGTGGGCTTTTGGACCAGAGGATCTTAAGTGAGTGAAGCATTTGCAGCCGTTGAAATAATCGCGGCAAAGCGCGATAAGGGCGAGCTATCTGATCCACAAATTGATTGGGTGATTGACGCATACACCCGGGGAATCGTTGCCGATGAACAGATGTCCGCGCTCCTTATGGCTATCTTGCTTAACGGTATGAATAATCGCGAAATTTCTCGGTGGACAGATGCCATGATTAAAAGCGGAGAGCGCATGGAATGGTCGGCACTCGACCGTCCAACTGTTGATAAGCACTCCACTGGCGGAGTTGGCGACAAGATCACGTTGCCACTTGCACCACTCGTGGCCGCATGCGGCGCCGCAGTCCCACAACTTTCTGGGCGTGGACTCGGTCATACCGGTGGCACCCTAGATAAGTTGGAATCGATCCCAGGCTGGCGCGCTTCGCTCACTAATGAAGAGATGCTCGCCGTGCTTCAAAGCTGTGGCGCCGTCATTTGTGCAGCTGGTGCCGGATTGGCCCCCGCCGATAAGAAGTTATACGCACTTCGCGATGTAACCGCGACCGTGGAAGCGATTCCACTCATTGCCTCAAGCATCATGAGCAAGAAAATTGCCGAAGGAACAAGCGCTCTCATTCTTGATGTAAAGACTGGTTCTGGCGCATTTATGAGCGATCCTCTTAAAGCGCGTGAACTTGCACAGGTAATGGTCGCCCTCGGCACACGAGCGGGCGTCAAAACTCGGGCACTAGTAACAGCGATGGATGTGCCACTCGGCTTAACCGCTGGCAATGCCCTAGAAGTGCGAGAATCGGTCGAGGTCCTTGCTGGCGGTGGACCCGCAGATATCGTTGAACTCACCTTGGTACTTGCTCGAGAGATGATTGATGCGTCAGGCGTTAAACCACTTATGGATCCGGCAGATGCGCTAAAAAATGGCGCCGCCATGGATGCGTGGAAGAAGATGATTCGCGCTCAAGGCGGAGATCCAGATGCCAAACTTCCAGTTGCCAAAGAGCAGCTCACCATCTTCGCCGAGGAATCTGGCGAGATGATTGCCATGGATGCAATGAAGGTGGGAGTCAGCGCCTGGCGCTTAGGTGCAGGGCGCTCACGCCAAGGCGAACAAGTTCAAGCTGGGGCAGGAATCGAGATTCACGCAAAACCGGGGGAGCAGGTAGTTAAAGG